>JASGEW010000166.1:0-17342 GCA_047606125.1 Niabella sp.
CCACTTTTTCGGTCAGCTTAACAGATGATCTGGCATCTAACAGTTTGTCCCATTCCTGCTGTAATGCAATCCAAAAGCCTTTGTGTTCTTCCCAGTATTGTTTGCCCTCGGCACACTCACTTTCCGGCAGTTTTTCGTAACCGTTCAGCCCTTTTTCTTCAACAATCAGTTTATCGGTACCATTAGCGCGCAGCACTTTTTTATTATCCTGGATATGGTCGTACCCTTTATTTGTTATTACCAGGCGGTTGGTGCGGTTTAAAATATTATAGTCTGACCGTTGGGTATATTCCCGACGCGGCAAAGGCGCATCTGCGGTATTTTCCCAGATGGTATGGCCGTTTACTTTCAGCCATTCGGAAGCGCCCTGGTAGCGGGGTGCGTCTGTCACTTCCCAAACCGATTGCGACCATTTGCCCTTTACAGCAGCAGCAGGCACGGTTACTTTTTCCCATACCTTATCGCCTTTGTACACCCATTGTACGGGATTTTCATAAGTCCAGTCTTCGCGCCAGTGTTTTACCACCGTGCCGCTCATTACCAGCAGGTGCTGTATCACTACTCTTTTATCGGTATTGATGATGGGCAGGGCCAGTTCGGTAACACCTGCGATGGTTTCCCTGTCGTGGAATTTATAATCTTTGTCGGGCGAAAAGGTTTCGGCATATTTAAAACTTACTTCAAAGCATCCGCAGAGCTTGTCTACGTTTTCTTTCCCGTTTTGTGCCAAAGCCAGCGTTGTCATTAGAACGGCAATTATAAAACTTAGCGCTTTTCTCATTTTATTCAGGTTTCTGCAAAAATATTGTATTTCCCATTTATTGCAGGTATCATTAAAAACTAAACAGACTGCGAAGATGCGCTGATCATTAATCTTTCATTTTCTATATCGGGAAAATCTGTTTACGAGATCAGGAAATTATTTATTTTTCTATGACTTTCCCCTTTCAGGTATCTGCGGATTTTCTTACGTGGTTGTTTGATTTGCCGGTAAGCATTTATTGTGATTAAGGAAAAATATCTACAAATTTTGTAGACTAATAAAATGCTTTATCTTAGTAAAATAGTACACTATTTATGAATAAAAAATACGCGGGTATCTTAATTATATTAACCGGGCTATTGACGATAAGCCGCTATGATTTGGCTGCGCAGCCCACAGCCCGCCCCAATATCGTTTTTATATTAGCCGATGATTTGGGTTACTACGATTTGGGTTGTACCGGCAGTCATTATTATGAAACCCCGAATATTGACCGGATTGCCAAAGAAGGTATTTCTTTTACGGCAGGATATTCGGCCTGCCAGGTTTGCAGCCCGTCAAGAGCCAGTATTATGACAGGAAAGTCGCCGGTGCTTCATGGTATTACTGATTATATCGGCGCACAACAAGGGGCCGACTGGAGAGCGCTGGGGCGTTATAATCAATTGCTGCCGGCAGCATACAAAACCAGTTTAGCGCACGAGTATATTACCTTGCCCGAAGCGCTGAAAGCAGGTGGCTACAAAACTTTTTTTGCCGGTAAGTGGCATTTAGGAAGTAAAGGCTCCTGGCCGGAAGACCACGGTTTCGATATCAATAAAGGCGGATGGGATGCCGGCAGTCCCAAAGGCGGTTATTTTTCGCCCTGGCAAAACCCAAACCTTGAAAATACAACTCCCGGCGAAGAGCTTAATATACGCCTGGCAAAAGAGACTGCCCGGTTTATAAAAGAATACGATCCCAAAACAACCGGGCAACCCATATTTACATTCCTGTCTTTTTATGCTGTTCACAGTCCGATACAGACAACGCGTAGCAAATGGAAAAAATACCGGGACAAGGCAGTGAGGATGGGTATCACCGATCATGGATTTAAGATGGGAAAATATCTGCCCATGCGCCAGGTTCAGGATAATCCTGTTTATGCCGGGCTTGTGGAAACAATGGATGATGCGGTAGGCATTGTGCTGGACGCGTTAGAAAGCGCTGGTATTGCCAACAATACAATTATTGTATTTACTTCTGACAACGGAGGGGTTTCGGCAGGGGACGCATTTGCTACTTCAAACCTGCCGTTGCGCGGAGGCAAAGGGTATTCATTTGAGGGAGGTATTCGTGTGCCTGTTTTGATAAAAGTTCCGGGGATTGCTAAGGGCGGGCAACAGGTGAACGTGCCTGTTATCGGGATGGACTTTTATCCGACACTGCTGGATCTGGCAGGATTGCCGTTAAGGCCCGGAGCGCATACCGATGGTGAAAGTATAGTACCACTGATAAAAGGGAACAAAATCGCTACCCGCTCCTTGATATGGCATTACCCGCATTACGGCAATCAGGGTGGGGAGCCTTCTTCGGTTATCCGTAAAGGAAACTGGAAGCTAATCCACTTCTATGAAGGTAACAGGGATGAGCTTTATAAACTGGATACAGACCCCGGAGAACAGCATGATATAGCAGGTGTTCATCCGGAAAAGGCAAAGGAGCTATCAGGCGCCTTACAGTTGTATTTAAAAAGGAATGGAGCGATCTATCCGCTTCGGGATACGGGGTACAATGCAGCAAAAGAAAAACAATATCTGCAAAGAATAGCTGATAAAAGGCTGCCGGAGCTGGAGCGGCAACGGCTGCAATTGCTGTCGCCCGATTTTGACCCGGGCAATAACTGGTGGGGCAGTGAAAGCACAGTATTTACCGATAAGGAAAAAAATTAAACAGGCTATAAAAGAGCCGTTCGGATCAAATTGTAAAAATGAAAAATAAAGATTAGTGAAAGTGTTTCAAATTCAATAATATTGAGCAGATCAAATAACGCACTTAAGCCCTTGATAACAAAAATATTCACTAACGATTATAAAACATTATTACTACAATGCGTACTCAAAAAAGATCAGTTAGCCTGTCCGAAGACTGGGCGGTTGTTGTATTAGGTTTTATTACTATTGCTGCCTTTGTTTTTGGATTAAATCTTGCTGCGCCAAAGTTTGAATGGAGTGGTTTTCCGGATTTATTGAATACGGTATTCAATACGGACAACCTGGTGAATATTTTATTACAATTTGCGTTTATTTACGTTATAGTAATTATAGGAACAGTATTGCTGGGCAAACCATTAAAAAATATCCTGACAGGGTTTCCTGTTGTATACCTGCTCAGCCTGCTGGCCTTCCTTATCGGGGGAAACAGCTCCGTCAAGGTGCTTAACATGGAAACCGTTATTTTTTGTCTTTTGACAGGATTGATCATCCGGAATTTTTTTAAAATACCGGACTGGCTCCGGGAATCGCTGTCTTCCGAGTTCTTTGTAAAGATCGGCCTGGTGTTGCTGGGCACCAGCGTTATTTTCTCAGATATATTAAAGGCCGGTTCATTGGGTTTGATACAGGCCCTGGCGGTAGTGTTATCGGTATGGTATTTTTCCTACTGGCTCTGCAAACGCTTAAAGGTAGATGACGAATTAACCATGATGTTATCCAGCGCTGTTTCTATCTGCGGCGTATCTGCTGCAATTGCCACTTCGGGCGCTATTAAGGGCGACAGCAAAAAACTATCCCTGGTGGTATCGTTGGTGCTGATCACTGCCGTGCCGATGATGATCGCCATGCCCTGGATCGCCAACAAATTAGGATTAAGCCAGGAGATTACAGGTGCCTGGCTGGGAGGTACTATCGATACTACCGGCGCTGTTGTTGCTTCAGGTACTCTTGTGGGAGAAACGGCCCTTAAGATCAGCACAATCGTTAAATTTTCGCAAAACGTACTGCTGGGTGTTGCCGCCTTTGCTATTTCTTTATATTGGTCTTATACAAAACGGACACCCGGCGCATCAGACGTGGAAAAACCTACTTTAAAAACGATCTGGGAGCGGTTCCCAAAATTTGTATTAGGATTTATTGCAGCATCTCTTTTATTTTCTTTTTTTATAAGCCCGGATGTCAGCAATGCGATAAAAGCCCCTCTTAAAAATCTGCAGGGATTATGGTTTGCGCTTGCTTTTACCAGCATCGGGCTGGAAACCCATTTTAAGGATCTTGTGGGCATACAAAATCGCAAACCGGTTATCGCATTTTTGGTAGCACAGCTGTTTAATATTTTTATTACCTTAATTATCGCCTGCTTTTTATTTGGATAAATACAGGGGGCGGTATTATGGAAATGCTAAGGTGTAAAAAGTATTACCTTATACAAGCTTTCTTATACATTACCGCTTCTTCTTTTATCAATAAATTTTACCGGTTTCCTGACACCGTCAGGGAACTGCTTTTTTTGCATAGCCTCGGCTTCGATATATTTAATATGGGGTGTTACCCGCAGGCGCGCCTGCAGATAAGCCTTAATTTTATTCAGCGTTTCTTCCGAATCATTTGCAGGCACAATATATAATAAAACTTCGTCTGTTCCGATCTCATTACTGTATACCTCTACTATATACTCTTTTACTGCATCGATACGGTGAATGATCTCGAACAGCGCCGGCGCAAACAGGGTAGTGCCTTTATATTTGATCATTTGTTTTTTGCGGCCTATTATGGGCGACAGGCGCAGGGTATGTCTTCCACAGGAGCAAGGCTCACGATAAGCAATGCATATATCGCCTGTTTTATATCTTAATAAAGGCATTCCCTCAACTCCTAAAGTTGTAACGGTTACTTCGCCGGGCTGTCCATCGGCTACGGGGTTGCCGGCATCGTCTAACAGTTCAACAATTAATAATTCAGGATTCAAATGCCCGCCTTTGCCGGCTTCACATTCGGTAAAAGCTGTTTGCATTTCAGTGGAGGCGTAAGTGGAAAACAGCCGGATGTTCCATTTGTCCGTTATTTTTTTAGCCAGTATGTTCGGCTCCAGTTGTTCATTCCTGATATTCTCGCCGATACAGATGGCTTTTTTTACTGAAGTTTTATTGATGTCGAGTCCGTTCTCCTCAGCGTATTGTATTAGTTTAACAATAAAAGAGGGAACTGCTACAATTGCAGTAGGTTTTAGCCGTTCAATGGTTTCCCATTGTAAGGAGGGCACGCCCGGCCCCACGCGTACAACGCCTGCTCCTAATTTGCGGATGCCGCTGTAATAGGCCATACCCGCCATAAATTGCCTGTCGAGCGTAAGCATCAGCTGATACAAATCTTCTGAAGTGCCGGCAGCACAAACAAAGGAGCAGTATTCATTATAAGCCAGTCTTTGCAGGTCGTTCTCGGTAAGGGCGATCGTTACCGGATTACCGATAGTGCCGGAAGTGGCCGTATATTCGATCACTTTATTTTTGGATACGCTCAGAAACAGGGCGTTATTTGATTGAAGGTGTTCCTTTTCTGTGGGAGGTATCCTTGTGAGGTCCTCAATAGTTTTTACAGTGTTGATGTCAATTCCATGTTCTTTGAAAACAGCCTGGTAAAAAGGAGAATGTGTTTGCAGGTACAGGAGCAGATCGGTGAGCTTATTTTCCTGGTATGCTTTAATGTTTGATGCTTTCTGAAAAGAAATGGACGGTAACTCATTCATGTACCAAACGTACATGAAATTTTTCATTCATAAACCTGCCCGTCCGGCAGGCGGGTTACAAAAAGAAATAATGAATTTTCAGGAAATGGAATCGTATCTTCCCTCAAAGCAAATAAAAACCAAACTTTGTATATAAATATATTAAATGTATTTTTTTATTTAATTGGCTGCTACAAGATGTTTTTTGTTATTGTTTTTTTATTATATTCATTTTTTTAAAATAAAAAGGTATGGTTTATGGGGTTACCTCAGATTTTAGAGTCTTATAAAGTGCAACCGGATATCTGGGATGAATTGATGGGTGAAAAAGGCGTGCGGAACAGTTATCACAACTTTGTAAAGGCAATTGAAGGACTTAGCGTGGAGGAAATGAGCATAAAGGATGAGCTTTCAAAAAAGCTTTTTATGTCACAGGGCATCACTTTTACGGTGTATAGTGACAATGAAGGGGTTGAGAAGATATTTCCTTTCGACATCATTCCCCGTATTATCGAAGCGAAGGAATGGGAAATTATTGAAGCCGGTATTAAACAGCGGTTAAAGGCGCTCAACATTTTTCTGAAAGATGTCTATAACCAGCAGTTTATTATAAAGGATGGTCTTATACCGGCCAAACTCATTTACTCCTGTCCGCTCTTTTTAAGAGAAATGATGAATGTAAATGTGCCTTTTGACATTTATTCGCACATTGCGGGGATTGATCTGATTAGAGATGCAGACGGGAGCTTTTATGTATTGGAAGATAATCTGCGAACACCTTCGGGGGTATCGTATATGCTGGAGAACCGCAGCATCACGTTCCGGCTGTTCCCCGATCTGATTCCCAAAAACAATGTGCGCAGGGTTATTGAATATCCTTCCCTGCTTTTAAAAAATCTTTTAGGGTTGGCCAACAGGCAGATCAGTAACCCGACTGTTGTGTTGCTGACGCCGGGCGTTTACAACTCGGCATATTTTGAACATACCACATTGGCCCGGCTGATGGGTATTGAGCTGGTGGAGGGAAGAGACCTGGTAGTAGAAAATCATCACGTGTATATGAAAAACACCAGCGGTCTTCAAAAAGTAGATGTGATCTATCGCAGGGTGGATGATGATTTTATTGATCCGCTAACCTTCAGGCCCGATAGTATTTTAGGTGTTCCGGGCATATACTGGGCGTATCGAAAAGGCAATGTGGCTATTGTAAACGCAATGGGCAATGGTGTGGCCGATGATAAGGCGGTGTATTCGTATGTGCCGGAAATGATCCGCTACTATCTGAATGAAGAGCCGATTCTTAAAAATGTGCCTACGTATGAGCTGGATATACCCGAAAACAGATCGATGGTTTTTGCGAATATGGAGAAAATGGTGATCAAAAAAACCAATGAGTCGGGCGGGTATGGAATGCTGATGGGAAATAAAGCAACCGAAACGGAAATGGAAGAATACAAAAAAGCAATTCTGGAAGATCCGCGCAGCTTTATAGCGCAGCCCATTATCAACCTCTCTTCCTCTCCCTGCTACATCAATGGGCAATTGCAACCCCGGCGTGTAGATCTGAGACCCTTTGCGCTTTATGGGCCCGATGGCATTAATATAGTGCCCGGCGGTCTTACAAGAGTTGCATTAAGGGAAGGCTCTTTAGTGGTCAATTCATCCCAGGGTGGGGGGAGTAAAGATACCTGGGTAATAGGGGATTGAATGTAAATATAGAATATTAAATGTAGAATGTAAAAGGTTGTACTTGAAATATGGTACTTGAAACCTGAAATTTAAAATGACAGTATGTTAAGTCGCGTTGCAGAATCGGTGTTTTGGCTGGCCCGTTATATGGAAAGAACGAATGGCCTTTTAAGGGTATTGCGTACCAATTACCTGGCTTCTCAGGATGAAATGAAAGAGTACAACTGGCAATCTGTACTGCAAACATATGGCTATCTTGCTCCTGAAGAAATCGAAGCTATTCAATATAATTCGAGGGCGGTATTGGAATATGTAATGCTGAACAGGGATAATGACGCTTCCCTTATAAACAATATTACCCGCGCAAGGGAAAATGCAAAAGCCGTGCAGGATCACATAACAAAAGAAATGTGGCATAACCTCAATGGCTATTACCTGCTGATACGTGAGCCTGGTATCAAACAAACCATAAAATACGGAGATCCTGTAACAGCGCTGGATGCATTGATTAAGCATGGATTATTTTTATATGGGACTATAAATGTAACCATGTCCCGCGGGGAAGCCTATAATTTCTTGAATGTCGGTAGATACGTTGAGCGGGCGATTATTACTACCGATGTAACGGACATAAAGCTGAAGGAAATCAATTATCAGCTAAACGATGAAACGGTAGGCATCCCTTCGTTAAGATACCTGCTTTATTCGCTTTCCGGTTACGAAGCCTATCTTAAAGTATCCAGGGGAATTGTGGAAGTTGATACCATCATCAAACAAATTCTTTATGATGAAGATTTTGTGCATTCAATTTTATATTGCATGGTACATATCAGCCGGTATTTTAAACGCCTGTATGCACAAAGCATTCCCGAGAGCCATGAACATGTGGACTTCCTGATCGGCAAAGCGCTGAATAACCTGAAGTACAGCAATTGCAACCTGTCGGACGGCGAAAGCATACGCTCGTTGCTAAGCCAGATTCGCAGCGATTTACGCAGTATCGCCACGGCTTTTAATAAACATTATTTTGGCTATACTTAGCCGGCAACAGTAAACAGCTATTCTAAACGATCTAAAAAAAAAGTCATATATGCCATCGTTCAATATCAAACATATTACCCGCTATTCTTATAGCAGCCCTGCGGTTGAATGTACCAATCAGATCATGCTTTATCCTGTACAGGATGCTTTGCAAAATCTGGTGCGTCATACTGTTAAGATAACCAAGAACCCGAATGTTGAGTTATTCACTGACTATTTCGGAAACAGGCTGGGTATGTTTTCTATTGTGGAGCCTCATAGCGAATTAATCATATCATCTGAGGCCGATGTCATTACGCAGGAAGTGCTTCTTCCGGAGAATGAAGCCCCGGCTGCCGAGCAGTGGAGCCGGCTGGGAAATGTTTGTGAGCAGTTTCCTTATATCGATTTTTTACAGCAGGAAGCGTTTGGTAATAAGGAAGCGCTCCGGCAGTTTGCAGAATCCATATACGATTCACGAAAAACTCCTTTCGAAAATGCGCAGGCTTTTTCCGAATACATTTTTCAAAACTTTGAATATAAAAAAGGAATTACCAGTGTAGAGACCAGCGTTGACGAGATATGGAAGTTAAAAGCGGGAGTATGCCAGGATTTTGCTCATTTTTTGCTTTTGATTCTTCGAAGAATAAGCATCCCTGCAAGATATGTGAGCGGATATATCTGCCCTAAAAACCAGGAGTTCAGAGGTGCAGGTGCCACGCATGCCTGGGTAGAAGCATACCTGCCGGATTATGGCTGGATAGGGCTGGATCCTACGAACAACTGTATTGCCAGCGATCGGCATATCAGGCTGGCAGTTGGAAGGAACTTTTCTGATTGTACCCCTGTGAAAGGCACTTATAAAGGCTCGTCAGATCATATTCTTGAAGTTTCTGTCATCATAGATAATAAGGAGGTATCGCCACCTGTTGAGGAGATTAAAAACGCGCCGGTGTATGAGTACAAATCACATAACCCGGTCAAAACCACTACTAATTCCTACAGGTTCTATATGGAGCAGATGCAGCAGCAACAGCAGCAGTAAAAGGGTTTCACACAGCGATACGGCGAATACAACGAAACAATGCCGGAGGCTAATGGCTTTAAGCTTCAGGCCTTCTGCATTCAGCAATTACACATCCGCATCCCCTGTTTTCTTTTTATAAGCCTTTATAAAGATAGCGCCCAGGTTCTTGTAGGGCGGAATATAGTCTTCAAACCCTGCTATATTAGCCCGTCCTTTAAATTCTTTCCAAAAAGGGATCCAGTCTATATCGCTGCCGGTACGCAGTTTTTCCGTTAATAGATAGAAGAATGGCTTGTTAATAGCCGTTTTACCAATCTGCTTGGATGCAATAATGTGTGCGTCCTGCGATTTTTTCAAAATGGAATCGATAAGGTTAAACCCTCCGCAGGAACCCATAAACACGATTTTTGAGGTAGGTGCCATGTAGCCAATGGTAGATTCGGCATAATAACTGTGCCCGCGATGGATGGTTACCGTGGGATGCAGATTGTGATCTTCCAGGTATTCATTCAGCGCGCGCTGCGCTTCATCGTCTAACCCTTTGATCTCGTCAAGCGGGCGGTTAGCATAAATGGAAACGGGTTTTCCCTTGGCAGATTTTATAACGACCCATTGTTTATTGCTTCCGTCGATCTTCCAGTTGCCGCCGCCAAACATATTCAGAAAACCATTGAAGATATTGCGGCCATCCTGATCGCCGTAAAAAAATACCTGTGCGATCACTTCCCCGTTCTCATTGGTTAAAGAGGAAAAAGGAACATTGTAAACGGGTGGTATATCGAGCTGCCGGGTCAGATCAATGTGGTTGGCAGAGTCGGCAGATAAAAACAGGTTATACAATATATCATATATCGCAACGCCTTTTTTATTATGATCGGCCCGGTTTCTGTCTAAATTTGCCTTTACATTTTGCAGCATTTCTTTTCCAAGATCCGGCAGTGTTTCCGAAATGCTTGCATAGGAGTCGGCAACGTCTACCCCGTCTTCCAGACCGTTGCTTTTTTCCAGTCCCGTAACAAACGATCTCATAAGATCATTGGCATCCGATTGGTTAGAAAAGGTGCCCAGAAAATTTTTCAGTGTATTATAAGCTGCAGACTGGCTAATGAATTTGCGGTAATGGTCGAAATTTAATTTCTTTAATAGTTCATCGCCTTTATTTTCCGCTTTACGCATCATTAAAGGATAAACGCCGTTAGTATAACTGCTTGTATAAATGAGCCCATCGGTAAGTACGGCAACATAATACAGTTCTTCGGCGTTTAATGGTTGTATGCTCCTGAACCTTATCGCGTCGGGCGATTCATGCAACCCGTTTATTTTGGCTACAAAATCATCTTTTGCTTTTTGTTCAAGCTTATTTAAAAGGCTGGCAGCGCCAATAGCAGTATCTCCGTTTAGTTCACGGGTTGTATAATCTATCTGCGTTTTTACCAGCAGCCGGAAATATTGTACGGGATCATTTTTTACTTTATCGATATCTTCAATGGTGAGTTTTCCTTTTACTATATTATCCAGGAAAGGGAAATAGAACTGACCGCTTTTATTCGGGTTACGCGCCATAGCCACAACTGCTACAATCAACGGATCGTCTTCTATGTTCTGAATGCGGTAGCTGAACTTATTATTAGCCTGGGCATAATCATACACGAGCTGCGGATATTTATTACCAATCGCTTTAATCAGACTGTCTGCCGCCGGGGCTTCAGGATAGTTCTTTAATTCGGCAAATGTTTTTTGCGGGTATTTGTCAGCAAGCTTCAGCAACAAAATATCCCGTACCTCGTTATATCCCTGGTTTTCTTTAAATATCCTGGGCTGGGTAACGGCGTGCGCAATATCATACGGCAGGGGCCTGATCACAGGTGCAATAGATTCTTTTTTAGCATCAGTTTCCAAAAGCTGTTTGTAGGTTGCAATTATTTGTGGCAGGTAGTTGAGCGCTGCCTGTTTACTCCGGCTTCCTGTTTTTACAAATTTTAAAATGTCGTATAACCCGTCAAGGTAATTGGCCTTGAGCCTTTGATCGATAGACGGATTGGTTTCTATTTCGTATTGCAGCCAGTCCACACGCTTTGTTGCGGCCTCTGTTACGGCTTCATTCAGTTGATTGTCGTCAGAAATGGTTAAAATTTTATCAGCCTTTCCATCAATTGAAAGTAATGCAAGCTGTTCCTTATCTATTTTTTCCTGGAGCATTTGCCTGGCAATTGCCACCGTGTAAGCCGGTATGGTATCCACCTGCACAGGCGTTTCATTTTTCTGTTTTCTTTTTTTTCTGCGTTGTGCATCAGCATGAACCGTAAATAGCAGCAATATCAAAAAAGGGATCAGTCTTTTAATATTCATATCCAATATTTTCATAGTCAATTTTACAATAAGGTAAAGGCAAATTTATCAGTATTTTTTAAGAGTTTTATATAAGGCCCGCGTCAACGGACCATTCATTCTTTAATTTTATCAGGAGTCCTATATGTTAAAAAATATAAAAACATTAAAAACATACAGGTGCATGCAATAATTGAGCCGGATTTATGGAAGACCAAAAGATAAAAAGCAATGAACCAGGAGAATAATTAATATTAAATTTACATTAAGTATCTGTCTTAAACCCGGGTCAGTTTGAGTATAAGCCAAATTACTGTTACGTTTGCTTTAAATTATTATTAAATGGAAGAAAAAAGCCATAAAATATTGATTGCAGATGATGAACCGGATATTTTGGAAATATTGTCTTATAATCTTGACAAGGAAGGCTACCAGGTAATAACAGCTAATAATGGAGATGAAGCCATTGATAAAGCACATTGGTTTAAGCCCGATTTAATAATACTGGATATGATGATGCCGAAAAAAACCGGCGTACAGGTATGCCAGATATTGCGAAGCCAAACTGCTTTTAAGGATACTTTGATCATGTTTTTAACGGCGCTTAATGATGAAATTACACAGGTAAGGGGATTGGAAACCGGCGCAGATGATTATGTAAGCAAGCCCGTGAGCCCCAAAGTTCTGTTAAGCAGGGTAGCGGCATTATTGAGGCGGGTACATAAAGAAAGTTCAAAAGCAATAAAGGTTGGCAATATTAATATTGATCCTGAAAGATTTATAGTACAGATCGATGACAAAGAGATCGTGTTGGCGAAAAAAGAATTTGAGTTGCTGTACCTGCTGGCGTTAAAACCCGGACGCGTGTTTTTGCGTAACGAAATCTTAAACGCGATATGGGGAAATGACGTTATTGTGGGAGACAGGACGATAGATGTGCATATCAGAAAGATCAGGCAGAAGCTGGATATGGATTGTATCACCACAGTAAAAGGAGTAGGATATAAGTTCGAGATGTAGTGTTGGGCTTTAATTTTTAATATTTTGATTTTATTTATCACTTACCACAGATGTTCGACCTCAAAAACCTGTCGCCCAAACAATTATCATTTTACACCGCTTTATCGCTGGCCGTTCCGGTAAGCCTTCTGTTATATCTTTCGGAGCAAAGATGGCAACTGGCCCTTACGGCATTTCTGGTTTTGCTATTAGGTGGATATGGATTGGTTTGGTTTGTCTTAGAGAAATTTATTTACCGGAAAATCAAACTGGTATATAAACTTATTTATCAAACAAAAGCTACTAAAAGAGAAGAGACCTATTATAAATATATTCTCCCTAAAAAAAGTATCGATGAAGTGGCAGGGGATGTAGAAGCATGGGCTCAGGAGAATCAAAAAAAAATGGAGCAGCTTAAAGCCAACGAGGAATTCAGAAGAGAGTTCCTGCAAAATCTTTCCCACGAGTTCAAAACCCCCATTTTCGCTATTCAGAGCTATGTGGATACTTTATTGCAGGACGAAAATGAAAATCCCCGGTTGCGAAAAAAGTTCCTGGAAAAAACATCTAAAAATATTGAGCGCCTGACGAATTTATTAAATGATCTGGACGAAATATCGAGCCTTGAACGTGGTGAGCTGATACTGGTTAAAACCAATTTTATCATCCAGGACCTGTTAAAGGACACATTTGAGGGCATCTCTATTAAGGCCGAGCACCGCAATATCAGCTTCAGAATTAAAAAAGGATGCGAAACCCCGATTGTGGTGCATGCCGATAAAGAAAAAATACGCCAGGTTGTGTCCAATTTATTGGAGAATGCCATTAAATACGGGCGAACTAATGGTTCTATAAAAGCAGGGATCTATAAAACGGATGATAAAAGGATCCTGGTGGAAATAAGTGACGATGGGGTGGGTATAGCCGAAAAAAGCCTGCCACGCATTTTTGAACGGTTTTACAGAACGGATGCGGGAAGAAGTATGGATACCACCGGCAGCGGGCTGGGGCTTGCTATTTGCAAACATATTATTGAGGCGCACAAGCAAACCATCCATATAAGAAGTACGCAGGACGTGGGTACTACTGTGGGATTTACGCTGCGCGCTAAAAAGGACTAATCATCTCAAAGGGCGTCTTTTGAGAAAAGCTTTTATCAAGGCAGCGAATACTAATATTTTTTAATAAGCGCGCTCATAGGATTGCGAAGGTTTTCAAAGCTGGTCATATCAATACGGACTTTGCCTACGATAATAGGGCTTTCTATTCGTACCGGTACATGGTTGTCATCATCTGTAACCCATACCGTCATTTGCTCTCCGCCTTCAAAAATAGTTCCCTGTATAGTCAGGGGTTTAAATTTTATAGCGTTAAACTTACCGTACTTGGTACTTATCACTTCCTTGCCTAAGTAGCGTACATACATCGGGTGGATTTCATTATCCAGAAAAATATTAAATGGAATGCGATCGTTGGGCCTTAATTTGCTGAAATCAATATTTCTTGCATAAAAAACAGCGCTCACTACATCGTGCACACAGGCAGGTACTTTAAAAACACCCTCGTTGCTAATGGCAGTATTGGCAGCCCTGTTAAAACTTACATTCTGATACTTTTTATGTCCGCCTTCATTTACATTTCTCACAAATTTTAGTGGCAACAATGTTTCAGCATCCATAAAGGTTTCATAAGTGTCTTTTGCCTTATACGCCCATTCGTAGGAGGGGAGCGTATGCCCTTCGCCAACCACATGATACACAGGCCGTCCGTTTAGCTTTTCCAGCGTGGTGCTGAATGATCCGGCACCGGCACTTACATTGATCAGTTTAGCAGCAGTATAGGCAACAGAAAAACTTACACGCTCACCGGCTTTAAATGATGTGTTGGGCAGCGTGCAGCCGCCCTGAGGTATCGTTCCGGGTATACCAGCGATTTTGGCGCTGCTCATTGCCGCGATGACAAAAATTGCCAGTAATGATAACTTAAATGTTTTCATCTTTTTTTATTAAAAATATTTTTTATACCAAGTATCAATAAACTTCCTATTAATGCAGGAAATACCAGATTAATTAACCAAATGCTCAGCGAAGCCAGGGTAATGCCCAAATGATTAGGACTAAACAAGCCTATTAATTTAATGCTGAGCTCATTCTTCAAACCCAGATCTGTAAAAAGAGCAATGGTGGGTATTGCTGCCATCACTAAAAACATTACGCTGATACCCATCCAGCATTGAGCAATATTTATATCCACTCCAAATAACCTGAACAATAAGTAGTATTGCAGGGAAAATACTGCAAATCTTGTTACCGATAAAGACAAAAACCTTACCAGTAACGTTGCATTCAAATGTTCTATAACGTCTATTGCCCAGGAAAACCTGCTGATCTGCGGCAATTTATCAATAATTTTTATTAACCAGGATAATCTGAAATAGAATAATATTAAAATAATCAAAACGACGATCGAGCCATATACCAACGCATTTGACAAAGTGTGCGGCAGCATATCGGACTGTACGAGTTTATTTCTCATAAAGATCAGCGCCAGTAAACCCATAAATATTGTAATAATCAGCTGGCTCATACTCGAAACAATGGTAAGCGACACTGTTTTTATACGGTTGCCTTCACTCAGGTACAATACCCGGCCCAGGTATTCACCTACCCTGTTGGGCGTGCTTATTGAAAATGAAATGCCGGAAAAAATCGCTTTAAACGCCCGTATAAAGCTGATAGATTGTATTTGCCTTACTGCGAGCATCCATTTGTAGGCTTCCAACCCCCAGTTTATCATCATTAACAGAATAGTGAATACGAGATATAGTACATGGGAGCTGTAAAGCGAGTCTTTGATCTTCAATAAAGATTCCTCCAATCCATTCTGGCTGCTGATTTGTTTATAAATGGACCAGGCCAGCCAGGCAAACAATAGCGGCCCTAAAAAATAGTTGAAGAATATCTTAATATTTTTGTTCACCTTCACAGCCGGTAAAAATAGTACCTGTTTGCAACAATCGCCCAAAATAATATTAGGAATAGACCCCGGAACCATCATTATGGGTTATGGTGTAATTGTATGCCGTCAAAAAAAAATACAGCTGCTGGAAATGCAGGGACTCAAATTATCGGCTCGTAAAAGCAATTATGACCGGCTGAACCAGGTGTACCAGCGGGTAAATGAACTGATAGAATTATATAAACCTACCGAATTTGCCATTGAAGCGCCTTTTTTTGGCAAAAATGTGCAAAGTATGCTAAAGCTGGGGCGCGCCCAGGGAGTGGCCATTGCCGCTGCCATGCATCATAACCTTCCTATAACGGAATACTCCCCCAAAAAAGTAAAGCAGGCGGTAACCGGCAACGGCAACGCAAGTAAAGAGCAGGTATGGAAAATGCTGCAGCAGACGTTAAACCTGAGAGAGCTGCCCGATTATTTTGATGCCACCGACGCCCTGGCGGTGGCAGTATGCCATCATTATCAATTACTGTCGCCTGTTCCTGCTTCCAATAATTTTAAGGGTTGGGAAGATTTTTTGAAGAAGAACCCGGGCAGGGAGGTTAAAAAATAGCCTGCATTTTTGAGAAAAAGGACAATATGCTAAGCCGGATTGCCATTATATCGTTATCGCCAACAGCCTTTTTATCTGCAGCATTGTTATACCAGTCCCGTAAACCAAATAAGTGCATATTCTCATGAAAAGCAGCTCCCGCTGAACCATAGCGATCACTTTTACCGCCTAATACTGCTTTAAAATCGGTGACCTTTTCTTTAGTAATTTCGCCGGTTACGGGATCTACTGTCTTTTTCGTAATTGGAGTAGCCGCGGATCTGGCTTCGTTCTCTTGTATCGTCATTAAATTATCCCCATTGCGTGTTTCAGGGTCAGTAAGCCTCGCCACATCTTCATTAGTGGCCTCTACGTAACTAAACTCAAGATTGATTGTTGTGGATGTACCATCTTTATTTTTTGTAGTATTTGATAACAAGTTCGTATTATCTTTTAGAAACTGGTTGTATTCTTTTACCTTATTAGCCTGGTCATATCCTCTTACATATATAGTGGAAGAAATCGTAATGGTAATGTTTCCATCCTCATCCTGATGGTAACCGATACGATAATCTTTACCATTGGGGTCTACATAATTGATTGGACTATTATTCATCGATGCGTATGGAGATACACTCGGGTAACGATCAGCATGAGGATCAATGCTTGTAAAGCGACCAATAGTAGGATCTAACTGCCTTGCATGGAAATCATACATACCTAACCCCAGCTCCCTTTGCAACTCCTTACCCTGGTACAGGTAATTGTTAGGTACGGCCGTGTAGGTTTCTATCGGTAATCCAAACGGGTAATAATCCGTTTGTTGCAGCACCGTTCCGGCTTTGTCATGCAGGATCCGTGTGTTGCCCAGATGGTCAGCGAGGAAGTATTCACAATTATAAGCCGTTCCGCTTTTTCTGGCTACGCCTGTTGCTGTATGTAAAAGATCTATGGCGGGTGTAGTGGTAGTTGAGTTCGTATAATACTCAATCCCATCAATATACCAGCGGGTTTCTGTGCCGGTTACCTTTTTCAGCTTTGTGCCAGCCGCGTCATACACATAATTTACAGTCGCCGTTCCTGTTATCGCCTTAGGCAAATTTAACGCATTATAAGTAATCGCCAGGGGGTCGGTGCCGGTCATCGTGGCTACACTACCGTCGCCATTATAGTATTCCTTCGGCGAACCCCGTCATTGATGTTCAGTATGCGAGGGATAATTTTGCGGCAGCAGGGAGTGTAGATTTTCCTTTGGGGTTTTGTTGATA
>JASGEW010000167.1:0-2715 GCA_047606125.1 Niabella sp.
ATATATCCAACTCCTGGGATATGGCTGATAATATCTCTGCTTTAACCTGTTCTTTGGTCATGGTTTGATGGATTTGGTTACCCTAAGTTCTAACTTTTTTACATTCCCTGCAATTTGTCATACACCCATCCCGTCTGGAATAATGATCTCCAAAAAAAGTTACAATAACCACTCCCAATTTTTCATCCAGGATCATTTTACTAATACAGGTTAAATGCAATCTCGTCCTGCACGAAGATGCCCGGAAGGTCAGTATGTGTGGGTTTGTTTTTATCAGTATCACCTGCATCGGCTGTAGCAGGTGTATTATCAACATAGTATGTATAGCGGTAAGCAAGGCCCGTCAGCAGATCGTGTCTGCCTGAAGTTTTAAACCACGTCAACTGACTGAAAGCGATTTTTTGATCAGCAAGATAAGGAGTGTTACCATACACCGAATTCTGGTTATGACCATTCACGGGACGAAGAGGAATCTCCCAAATTCAGAAGAATTTTTCGCTCTTCACTACGTTCCGGGCAACGTATGACGACAACTTTATTTGTCATGGCCTCTTTGATTTTGCCTGCCTGCCGGTAGGTGGGCACAGCAAATTTTTAACTCGGCATGACGATAAAATTATGTCATCGCATCATTGATTGCCACCCTATTGATAACTCGAAATGAACGGACTGCCTGTTAATGGTGGTAAGTAACGAAGACCCAAAACGCACATTAATCCCTTTTACTTTTATTGATCCTGCCTTTAAACCGGCTCACGCCATCCATGAACGCCTCCACTACGATCCTCCCTACGGGCAGATGCGTAAGATCATAATTAAATACGGCATTTTTGATGCCTTTATATTCATGCTTTTGCCAGATAACGCCATCTACTGTAATCTGCACTGTCATGTTGCTTAACCTGTTGGATACAACGCTTAATTGCGTTTGATCCACAACCGATCTGGGATACAGGGAAAAAGCGTACCGGGGCACTGTGGTATCCCTTTCAAAACCCGGAACTGCTTTAAAACTGAGCATTTCTCCATTGCCACAATCGCTTTCAAAAGCATGGATAAGACTCCCTTTCATATCAAACATACGCAGGTAGCCATCGCCATTTTGAGGTTCTGCCCAAAACTGTAAGCCATCGCCGGAAGTATCTGTCAGGTCCAGCGTGTATTTGCCTGCCGCCAGCCGGATGGTATCGGTATAGCGTGTAACAGCTTCTAACTGCTGAGGCGTTTTTTGAAAAATAGTATCCAGCCTGTCGTTCACAAGAAAAATACGGTTGTCCTTTGGTTTGTTATTGGTGAACAACTGCAATACAAACTCCGAGGGAAATTTTTCAGGAGCTGTAAACGAGGTTTTCATTTCATTGTCGCCGGGCCAGGCATCCGCTTTTCCGTTTGGTTTGCTAAGCGCCACGGTAAATGTATTGACTCCATCCTTTTCCTGTATCTCACCAGGCAGCGCTATTTCAGTTGTCTGGTTAAAAGGAAGCAGCCCTTTCCAGTGAAATGTTTTTTTAGCAAACCCCTCCGTTCCATACACTATGGTGAGCGAACGAAGCGGATCTGCCCCGAGGTTCCTGATAGCTATGCGCGGGATAAAGCTGGCAGGGTTCAGCCGGAAAAAGCGCTGCTCATCGCTGGGCGCCATAATGGCTTCAACCGCCACATCTGTTTTTTGTTTAGGCGCTGCATATTGAAACAAATAGGCCGAGATATTTTCAACCGCCTGTATATTACCGGTGGCCGTATAAGGCTCCATTGTAAGCGACACCTCATGACTACCAGGTTTCGTGAATACATCTATCACATCAGGCTGCTGCAAATCGCCTGGGCACCAGTAAGCACGATCATATATCCAGGTACCGCCCTGCGGATACAGGGGATTGTTACCACAGTCTTTCCACATATCACGCCGGTCAACGGTTTGTGCATCCAGCTTTATTTCTCTCCACCGGCTGCAAAACTCACTGCACCCGCGCGGTTTGTCCATGCCATGCCCGGTATGCTGAATGCGGATACGACTAAGAGCAGCGCCGGCTACAGATTCATAATCTACCGGCAAAAGATGCTCTTCAATTTTCTCGGCAGAATCGCCATATTTATATCCTTTATTCCAGAGCTGCACTATTCCAAGCGGAGCAACAACAGGTGGCCCCGACAAAATTTCAAAATCTATGGTAAGCGCCCAGCCTACTGTATTATCCTCGTAACCGGAATGTGTATAAACAACCTCTACGCTATCCCGCAGGTAAGGTGCAAAATCGGTAACATCTACCTGCCATTTCCAGCTCCAGCCTTTATTATAAATGCTGCCGTAAGGAGTGAGCATCCGGCCTAACTCATAATCAAGCACGGCGCCGTTTGCCCCGCCTTTGCGGCGCAATACAATATGATCTAAGTAATCCCAATGCGCCGTGTTCAGTTTATCAGGGCTGCCCAATGTAACATGCATGGTTATTTTGCGCACGGGATAATTGCTTTTTGGGAAAACGCCCCAGGCAGGATATGGATTTTCTCCTTTGGAGGGGTCACAAATAATGGTAGCGCGGTTGTGCGTAACCACATGACTTGTTACAGGGTTTTGCGCGGCCGCACCTACAAAGGAACACATTAACAACAGGGATAATACCGGTTTTAATTTCATCATATAGAAAATGGTCATTTAGCTGGTAAAAGTATAATTTTCCCGTTATCAGAACCTAACAGTTTCCTTCAGTTTAA
>JASGEW010000168.1:0-15460 GCA_047606125.1 Niabella sp.
ATATATCCAACTCCTGGGATATGGCTGATAATATCTCTGCTTTAACTTGTTCTTTGGTCATGGTTTGATGGATTTGGTTACCCTAAGTTCTAACTTTTTCCAATTCCTGCAATTTGTCATACACCCGACGCCAACGGCAATATACTTACACAAAAGGAGTATTTATATTTGTTAAATTATTCTACGGGCGGTACAAGTTCAAGCGGCATATTAGCTGGATTACCCAGATATCTGGAAGAAGATACGATGCATCTGTCTAATGGACAGATATATTATTGGTATTGGTATGACTATTCTATAGAGCCATTAAGTCTCACTAACGGGAATCATATTACTTATTCAGAAGTGATCGAAAAAGAAATGGATGGCAGTTATAGTATCTTTAAATATAGTAATCACGATCAATCTCAATACAGGGATCGGAATGCAATAGCAGGTACCTATCCCATATATGGACAATGGAAGCTAAGCCCCTGTATCGATATGTCTCTTGAAAGAGGTAAATTATTGGAAAAGGATATCTATAACGCAAATAATATCTTGGTTCAGAAGATAAACTATGTGTATGATGAAGGGACGGAAAGGGAAGTAGAAGCTGTTAAAGTGGTAAGCCTGAATAGCCGAGGTTTTCAATTGGGAGTGGATACTGAAAATAATCCTCTTTTATATATTGATAACCGAACAACGGCGTATCTCAGGTTTACCTTTCCCCAGTTTTTGTTAAAGGAAATACAAACCACCTACAATCAATCTGGTCAGAACCCTTTAGTCGATACTGTTATATATACTTATAACCGTTCTTTCAGGACTGTAACTTCAAAAAGCATACAACGCAGCACAGGAGACGCTTACAAGTCGTTTTACAAATATCCCTTTGATTATACCATTAGCGGAACCGCTACGCATGATGTGGCAAAAGGCATTTTAAATTTGCAGAACAAATATATTTTCGCACAAGCTGTTGAACAATATGATCAGATAACTCATGCTGGAGTCAATAAAACTATAAAAGGAGTATTTACCACTTTTAAACCTGCCTCGCCATTGCCGGATAGCATTTTTATTTTAGGCAGCAATACTGGTATTTCTGATTTTATTCCAGCAACTATTTCTGCGAATACCGTCACCAAAAACGCCAATTACTTTTTGGCTTCTGTTTATAAAAAATATGATGAATATGGAAATGCCGGCGAAGTACAAAAAGCGAATGTGGCAAGCGTGGTTTACCTTTGGGGTTATAAAAGCCTGTATCCTGTAGCCGAAATTACAGGCAGTGATTATAATACCGTAAATGCCGTTGTTAGCCAGGCTCAACTGGATACTACTACTGATCAGCAGCAACTGCATACACTATTAAATACACTTAGAACAGATAACCGCACCAAAACCGCGATAATAAAAACATTTACTTATAAGCCATTAGTCGGAATGACTTCGGAAACAACTCCAGCAGGGAAAATAACCTATTATGAGTATGATGAGTTTGGCCGTCTAAAAAATATTAAAGATGAAAATGGAAATATAATTAAAACCATCTGTTATAACTATGCCGGTCAGCAGGTAGATTGCGGCACTATCAGCGTTACTTATTATAATACGGTCAAAAGCCAATCCTTTACCCGTAATAGCTGATAAATATGTACATTTATCGCCTTATGTATATGTAGCTAATAAACCAATAATTGCTATTGATCCCGATGGCAAGCGTATAATTTTCGTTAATGGTTATATCGGCTTTGGTTCTCCATCCGCTGGCGAAAAATATTGGAGCGGAAAATGGGGAGGATTTGTTAATGCAGCAAGATCATATTTTAATGATAATAGTGTATTTTTTACAGCGGAAACATATAATTGGAATTCTTCTGCATCAGAAAGAAAAGATTTAGGACGAGCTTATGCCTCATCACACTATGCAGAATTAACTCAAAATATGGATCCTGAGAAGGATGACTTTAAATTTGTTACACACAGCATGGGTTCAGCATTTGCCGAGGGAATCATTGAATATCTAAAAGATATGGGATGGAATGTTACTCAAACTGTCCATCTGGAAGCATTTCAAGCAAAAGATATAAAAGCAAGCACGAGACCTAGAACTAAAAAAAATAAAAAGACCTTATCTCCAATTGATCCAGGTACATATGTTATAGACTATCAAATAAATGGTGATTGGGTATTGGATCTACCCAACGGAAATCCTGGGGATATAGAAGGAGCAAATAAGAAAATACGTGCAAACTCATCCAATGATCTTCTTCACATACATAGAGATCCAATCGATAGAGAAAATCCAAATGCATTTTGGAATAGCCTTAAAAGCATTGATCCGCAAATCAAAGAGGTTTTGGGAAATTTTTTAAAACAGAATCCTAATATTAAAATTTATATACAATGATTAAGGTAATACTTAATATAATTAATATATTTATAACGCTTTACTGTTTATATTATCAGGCTATTTTTTTACTATTAAACGTAGGAACAATTGGGCCAAGCAAAGAAGACGTACATAAAGAATATTTTCTTGTTTTGTTTTTGACAATATTTATTTCTATATCATTCTTAATAATTAACATTAGAAAAATTATTGAAGCAATAAAGAAATAAATATTAACGTTTTCCTTCTGCAGTTGTTCCCAACTTTGGGCAAATCAATTTAAACCCTCGCTCTTCGAGACGTGTGCTGTGTGAAGCGCCTTCTCCTGCTCTTCGAGGCGTGTGGCCATGTGAAGCCTCTTCGCCTGTCTACCGCCAGCTATGCCTTATGTGGCTGTATGAAGCGTCTTCGCCTGTCTACCGCCAGGAAGGCTTCACCCTATCTATGTTGTTGCCTCTGTAGCAACCGCTTACAAAGCGTCTTCCCGGTATTTATACATTCCGGGTTTTAGTAACACCAATTAGTTTTATCTTTATCGCTTTAAGACTATTGTTATGAAGTATTTACCCATAAATCCCCAGCTTTTTGCAGACAATCGTAAACGGTTTATCGACAGAATGGAAAAGAATGCCATCGCCATTTTTGTAGCAAATGACGAAATGCCGCAAAATGCTGATGCGCTGTATAAATACAAGCCCAACAGCTCATTGTTCTGGCTTACGGGCATCAGGCAGGAAGAAACAATGGTGATCTTTTTCCCGGATAACCCCGATCCCAAATACAGGGAAGTGCTGGTACTGGTTCGCCCTAATGAGCTAAAAGAAAAATGGGACGGAAAAAGGCTGAGAAGCCGCGAAGCAACCGCTATCAGCGGTATTAAAACAATTGTATGGCTGGATGCATTGCCTGCTTTATTTCAGGCATGGATGCACGCCGCTCAGAAGGTATACTTAGACTCCAACGAGCATGATCGAAAAGGCTCCTGGCTGGACACTGCGCAAACACGTTATATAAAATTCCTGAAAGAACGTTATCCTTTACATAACTACTTGCGTGCTGCACCTATTATGCATGAACTGCGTGCAATAAAAACAAAATACGAAGTTGAGGTCATTCAGAAGGCGATCGATATTACAGATAATACATTCCGCAGGTTATTGCAATTCATTAAACCCGGCGTATGGGAATACGAAATCGAAGCAGAGATTGTACATTCTTTTTTAAGTCAGCGTGCCACCGGGGAAGGATATAACAGCATTATTGCCACCGGCGACAACGCACGTGTACTGCATTACATCTTTAACAACAACCAGTGTAAAGACGGGGAATTAATATTAATGGATTTTGGCGCAGAGTATGGCGGCTACAACGCCGATCTTACCCGTACGGTGCCAGTAAACGGAAAATTCTCAAAACGGCAGAAAGAATTATATAACGCCTGCCTGGCTGTGCACAGGTATTGTGCAGGCATATTAAAACCAGGCATCTCTATAACAGATTATCACGAAAAAGTGGGGGATGCCTTCACCAAACAATACCTGAAATTAGGATTACTTACAAAAGCAGATGTAAAGAACGAAGACCCCGAGAGCAGGGCCTACCGCAAATACACATATCACGGAATCTCGCATCATTTGGGCGTGGATGTGCACGATCTGGGACCTTTCCGTACGCCCTTAAAAGCAGGTATGTTGTTAACCATTGAGCCGGGTATTTACGTGGAGGAGGAGCAGGTGGGTATTCGTATAGAAAATAATTACTGGCTTACAAAAAACGGAAATATTGATCTGATGAAAAATATACCCATTGAAGCAGATGATATAGAGCGGCTTATGAAGAAAAGTTAATCGTCAATGGTCCATAGTGCATGGTCGTTGCAATGAACTATGGATTATAAATCCATGATCCATGTTAAAACAAATTCCCAATCTGTTCACCTTACTCAATCTTGTTTTTGGATGCATCGCCATTATTTACATTTTTAAAAATGATGGTTTTATGTTTACCAATGAGCCGGGAGCCTTTTCCATGGGACTGATTATGGCAGGAGTATATATTTTTCTGGCCGCCGTTGTGGATTTCCTGGATGGTTTTGTGGCAAGGTTATTCAAAGCAACTTCTGAAATGGGCGCTCAGTTAGATTCGCTGGCAGATGCGGTTACCTTTGGCGTGGCCCCGGGAATGATCATGTACAGGCTATTACAATTGTCGTTGCCCCAATCCGGTTTTCAGGGAAATGCTTTCTTTTATTTGCTGCCGGCTCTTTTAATTCCCTGCTGTGCTGTTTGGCGGCTGGCAAAATTTAACCTTGACAAGGAACAGGCCTATTATTTTAAAGGCGTGCCCACACCTGCTGCCGGCCTCACCATTGCCTCTTTACCTTTTGTAATAAACAATAACGACGGGCTGGCTGTACAAGGTCTGCAAAACATATATGTGTTGTATGGAGTGATCCTTATAATATCCTTCTTAATGATATCGGATATTCCGTTCATCAGCCTGAAATTTAAAAATTTTAGTGTAAAAAGCAATATAGGCAGGTTTATACTGCTGCCGATTGCACTGGGGGCAATTATTTTTTTTAAATGGTTGGCAGTGCCGGTAATATTTGTGGCCTACGTTCTCGTATCTTTGGTGTTTAAGCCAAATAAAGTTTAATAAAAAATATGAGTTATACAGTTCAGGTAGTTATTATGCCGTTGAAAGAGTTATTAGATCCGCAGGGAAAAGCAGTAAAAGGTGGCCTGGAAAATTTAGGTCTGAAAAATGTAAGCGATGTGCGTGTGGGTAAAAATATTACGCTGCAGGTAGACGCAGCCGATGCAGAAGCCGCTAAAGCAGTGGGTGAGGAAGCCGCTAAAAAGCTGCTGGCAAATGCCGTGATGGAATATTTTGAAGTGTCGGTGCTTTAAGATCTTCGTATGTCTGCCTGTTTTCAGCGCGCACCTTTGTTATTTTAAATTTAATATTTTACATTCATTATTCAAATGCTGTATCTTGTTCCTACGCCAATTGGTAATTTAAAAGATATTACCCTGCGTGCGTTGGAAGTATTGAAAGATGTGGATGTGATTCTGGCCGAAGACACGCGTACAACTTCGCATTTGCTGAATCACTACCAGGTATCCAAACCGCTGACGCCTTACCACCAGCATAACGAGCATAAGATCGTTGAGCACCTGGTACAGCAACTGGCCGCCGGGAAAAAAATGGCATTGGTTACCGATGCAGGAACGCCGGGCATCTCCGACCCCGCGTTTTTACTGGTACGTGCCTGTATACAAAACGGGATTGAAGTGCAAAGCCTGCCCGGAGCGACTGCTTTTGTTCCGGCTTTGGTAAACAGTGGGTTGCCTGCAACGCGTTTTTGTTTTGAGGGTTTTTTACCGCTTAAAAAAGGCCGGCACACCTTGCTGGAAAAACTGAAATCAGAGGCGCGCACTATGATCTTCTACGAGTCGCCCGTGCGGCTGGTAAAAACCCTGAACGACTTTTCCGGGTATTTTGGAGAGGAGCGACCCTGCAGCGTTAGCCGCGAACTGACGAAAATGTTTGAAGAAAATAAAAGAGGAACCCTGAAAGACGTTGCGGGGTATTTTGCCAACAAAACGGTTAAAGGGGAAATTGTAATTGTAGTGGCGGGCTGTGCGTAGCAGATCCTTGCTGCTGTGGTTTTTTATTTATTATTTGCGCCGGTTATTTTTTCAATACTAAACATCTAACTCCTATAAAGATCTTTTAAATCAGACGCTATGATAACAATGAAACAAAACATCAGAACAATAGCTGTTCTTTTATTTTTGCTGGGTACCCTTGCTGTAACTGCACAGGTAAACCTGGCAGATAAAATTCCCGTTGACCCGGAAGTAAAAATTGGCAGGTTGCCCAATGGGCTAACCTATTATATACGGGAAAATAAAAAGCCGGAAAAAAAGGTTGAATTAAGATTGGTCGTTAATACCGGCTCCATAATGGAAGACAACGATCAGCAGGGCCTGGCGCACATGGCCGAACACATGGCCTTTAACGGAACAAAACATTTCAGGAAAAATGATATCGTCAGTTTTCTGCAAAGTATAGGCGTAGGTTTCGGAAATGATCTCAATGCTTATACGGGCTTTGATGAAACGGTGTACATCTTGCCAATACCTACCGATAAACCCGGGAATCTTGAAAAAGGCTTCCAGGTATTGGAGGACTGGGCGCATAATGTTACTTATCTTGATAGTGATATTAATGACGAGCGCAATATTATCCTCGAAGAAAGCCGCTTGGGTAAGGGCGCTGAAGATCGTATGTTTCGCCAGGTGTATCCTTATCTTTTGGCAGGAAGCAAATATGCGGAGCGGCTGCCTATTGGTAAAGACTCCATTATAAAAAACTTTAAGCCCGATGTTATCCGCCGGTTTTATAAGGACTGGTACCGTCCGGATCTGATGGCCGTTATTGTAGTAGGTGATGTTGATCCTGCCACAGCAGAAGCCCTGATAAAAAAACATTTTACAGCTATTATCAATCCATCCGGCGAAAAACCAAGGGTAGCCGCAGCAGTAAATGCATATACCCGGAATGAAGGTAAAGTAGTCACTGATAAGGAAGCGACTAATTATGAGTTGTCTGTCTCATACAGTGCTTTTCCAAACAAGCAGGCCGCAACGGTGGGAGAGTATAAAGAGGATATTGTGAAGCACATCTTTGCCACTCTTTTAAACAATCGTTTGAGAGAGCTTACTCAAAAAGAGAACCCTCCTTACATATATGCATATACTTATTTTAACAGCTATGCACGCGGTTATGATCAGTTTAATGCAAACGCCGGAATTGCAAATGCTGAAGCTGCAAAAACAGGATTAAATGCTTTAATGGAAGAAATTGAAAGGGCCAAGCGTTTTGGCTTTACACAAAATGAACTTGAGAGAGCCAAATTAAACCTGCAGTCTTCAATGGAACGCGCCTATAATGAAAAAGACAAAACCGAGTCTTCTGGTTATGTAGGCGAATATTTACGTAATTTTTTAGAGAAGGAACCGATCCCTGGTATTTCGGTAGAATATGAATATTACAAGATACTTCTTCCTCAAATAACCCTGGACGATGTAAAAGGAGTAACAGTGCTTCTTCAAAAAACACCTGACTTTTTTGTATCGATGACCGGGCCCGAATCGGCTAACCTGCCTGAAGCGGCAGCGTTAGTGAATATTGCGACTGAAGTAGCTGCAAAAACCGATATCAAACCTTATGAAGAAAAAGTTATTGCTACAAAACTTTTAAATCAGGAACCTGTTGCCGGTAAAATAATTAAAGAAACCAGTGATGCAAAGCTGGGTACGAAAACCTGGGAGCTCGATAACGGAACAACGGTTACCATCAAAAAAACTGATTTCAAAAATGATGAGATACAGTTGGGCGCCCGCCGTTACGGCGGTACCAGTAATTATGGCGTGCCCGATAAATACAATGCCAATTATGCTTTAAGCGTAGTAAACGCTATGGGCTTTGGCGATTTTTCGCCAACAGACCTGCAAAAAGCATTGGCTGGTAAATCAATTAGTGCCGGGGCGTCTTTAAGCGCAACTACCGACGGATTTTCGGGCAACAGTACGGTTAAAGACCTGGAAACAATGCTTCAGTTATTATATTTAAAAGCTACTTCACCCAGGATTGATACCTCCCTGTATAAGTCTTTTGTACAAAAGAACAAAGCCCAGCTCGCCTTTTTAATGGCCAATCCGCAGGCGGTATTTATTGATACCCTGGTTAAAACGGTTTATAATAATAGCCCGCTGACGCCCGTAGCAGTACCCCGTCCTGAATATTTTGATAAGATCAATATGCAACGGGCAGTAGATATTTATAAGGAACGTTTCGGAAATGCGTATGGGATGAATTTCGTTATAGTGGGAAGCATTGATGAAGCCACACTCAGACCCCTGGTTGAAAAGTATATTGGCGGGTTGCCTGCTCATAAAGATGCATTCAATTACAGGGATAACGGGTTGAGGCCGGTGAAAGGAAATGTGGAGCTAACTGTTTACAAAGGGCAGGAGCAAAAAAGCCTTATACTTGGATTGATGACGAAGGAATTACCCTACAGTGAAGACCTGGCGCTGAAAGCATCGGCCATCAGCGAAGTGTTGAATATAAAAGTAATTGAAGAGCTGCGCGAAAAGATACAGGGCATTTACGGGGGCGGCACCGGCATTTCGGTGGAAAAGATCCCGTACCAGCATATATCTGTAAATATACAGCTGCCTTGCGGCCCTGATAAGGTGGATACCTTGCTTAAAGCGATGAAGGCGGAAATAACGGGTATTCAAACCAACGGCCCTTCCGTTGAAAATCTTAACAAAGTAAAACAACAATGGCTGGAAAGCCGCCGTACAGCGATAAAGGAAAATGGCACCTGGTTAAGCTATATATTGAGCACGAGGATAGATACCGGCAAAAATGTAGATCGTTTCCTGAATTATGAAAAATATATTAATGCGCTTACTCCCAAAGAAATTCAGGAAGCTGCAAAAACTATTTTTTCTGATGATAATGCGGTAACCGCCATACTTTATCCTGAAAAGAAATAAGCAGATCAGGTCATTTACGGGTCGCTGTTACTGCGGCCCTTTTTTATTATGGTTAATCTTACTTAACTTATATATTTGTATTTTTCGTACTTAAGGAAACAGATTATGAACAGCAGAATTATTCCCGTTATACTTATTGTATTTTGCTGCTCCCTGGCATCAGCGCAAACTGATTACTGGCAGCAAAAAGTAAAATACGTAATGAACATTGACATGAATGTTCAAACCAACCGCTTTACCGGTAAACAAAAGCTCGAATACTGGAACAATTCTCCCGATACGCTAAAAAAAGTATTTTATCATTTATACTGGAATGCTTTTCAGCCGGGCAGCATGATGGATGAGCGCAGTCGCCGGCAGGGGAAAATGGTGGTAAATGGCCGGCCCGACTGGGATCCCAGGGTGAAAGACAGGATATCCAAACTGAAGCCTGATGAAATAGGCTATCAGAAAGTGCTGTCTCTAAAAATGGATGGTGTGCCACAGCAATATGATATGCAGGAAACGATACTGGTAGTTACTTTAAAAAAGCCTGTTCTGCCTAAGCAAAAAGTGACTTTTGATATGGATTTTGAAGCACAGGTGCCTTTGCAGATACGCAGGAGCGGACGCGATAATCCCAATACAAAGGTCCGCTATTCTATGAGTCAGTGGTACCCCAAACTTTGTGAATATGACAAAGAAGGCTGGCATCCCACACCTTATGTGGGCCGTGAGTTTTACGGTGTATGGGGCGATTTTGATGTAAATATTACTATTGATAAGAAATATATTTTAGGGGGCACAGGTTATTTAACCAATGCCAACCAGATCGGATATGGCTACGAAACACCCGGTACTAAAGTGGTTCAGGTTCCGGGAGATAAATTGACCTGGAAATTTACGGCTCCCAATGTGCACGATTTTATGTGGGCAGCAGATCCGGAATTTGTTCATAAAACAAAACAGGTTAACAGCGGGCTCACTTTACATTTGCTTTATAAACCGGCAGGTAAAGCGCCGGAAGAGTGGGAGCAAATTTTAGAGCATGCAGCGAAAGCTTATCCGTTTATTGAAAAAAACTTTGGAGCCTATCCCTATAAACAATATTCTTTTATTACAGGCGGTGATGGAGGAATGGAATATCCGATGTCTACACTGCTGGCCAGCCCGGGAGCATGGATACATGAATGGATGCATAGCTGGTACCAGGGAATGATGGGAACCAATGAAAGCCTGTATCCCTGGATGGACGAAGGTTTTGCTACCTATGCCGACAATGAGGTTGCAATATGGTTGAAGAAAGGAGATCGGGATACGGCCCAGGCGGGAGAGTATGAAAATTATTATTATATAGTACAAAGCGGGCTGGAAGAACCTTTGATTACGCATGCAGATCATTTTAATACCAATATTGCGTATTCAATTGCCAGCTACTCCAAGGGTGCTGTATTCCTGGAGCAACTGGGTTATATTATAGGAGCCGGCGTGCGTGACCAGGTTTTATTAGATTATTATAAAAACTGGCGCTTTAAACATCCTGATGTTAATGATTTTATACAGGTTGCGCAATTGCGAAGCGGTATACAGTTAGACTGGTACAGGCAGGAATGGATCAACACTACGCATACTATTGATTACGGTATTGATAGTCTATGGGAAGAAAATGGCGGCACAAAAGTGCGTTTGATCAATATAGGACTGATGCCAATGCCTGTCGATCTTATGATCACCTCTAAAAGCGGAAAGAAAGAGCTGCATTATATACCGCTCGGGCTGATGTTTGGAGCAAAAGCTGCAGAAGATATCTCTATACCCACAAAAGTATATCCGGCCTGGCACTGGACTAATAGTACTTACATTATTGAAACAGATTTAAAACTGGCAGATATTGGCGCTCTTGAAATAGACCCATCCCATCGTATGGCTGATATCGATCCGCACAACAATAAAAGGGAGTTTTAATCTTAAAGCAAATACCCGACCGGTTCCGCGCAGCTTCCCGGAAGGAGCAAATAGGATAAATTTACTTCTTCAGCATACTGTGTGAGGTGTACCCGACTGCGTCAGGCAGGCTCGCCTCACACCTTGTATAAGAACTATTTTCGGACTGCGGTTTTTCCATTTAATAAAAAACAGCAGAGCAATAAACCTTAAGCATAAAAATTATCCCAGGGAAGAAATAAATTTATAAAAAATGTAATCGGTTACATTTTTTTAGTATTATTGCAAAAATTTTCCCTTAGAGGGTTATACGAGCGCTTGCAGATCCGGGAATTTTTTATAAAACAAAACAGTGTACTCAATTTACTTTTTAATATAATTAAATCAAACACATTATGAACGTCCTTTTGGGAGCAAAAGAATATTTTAAAAATATTTCGCAAATTAAATACGAAGGGCCGGAAAGCGATAACCCGCTTGCTTTTCACTGGTATGATGAGAACAGGGTGGTAGCCGGCAAAACACTCAGGGATCACCTGCGTTTTGCCTGTGCTTACTGGCATTCTTTCTGCAATGATGGTAACGATCCTTTTGGTCCCGGAACGCATATTTTTGAATGGAACAGTAAAGCAGACGCAGTGGAAAAGGCTAAAGATAAAATGGATGCTGCTTTCGAATTTATCACCAAAATGAATCTTCCTTTTTATTGTTTTCACGATGTGGACCTCGTAGATTATGGCACTGATGTAAATGAAAACGACAGGCGTTTACAGGCCCTTGTTGAATATGCCAAACAAAAGCAAAAACAAAGCGGTGTAAAACTGCTTTGGGGCACAGCCAATGTTTTTTCAAACCCGAGGTATATGAACGGCGCTGCTACCAATCCTGATTTTCATGTACTGGCACATGCAGGCGCGCAGGTAAAAGCAGCCATAGATGCAACTATCGAGTTAGAAGGCGGGGGATATGTGTTTTGGGGCGGAAGAGAAGGGTACATGACCTTGCTGAATACGGATATGAAGCGTGAAAAAGAACATTTTGCCCGCTTCCTGCATACCGCCAAAGATTATGCAAGAAGAAATGGTTTCAAAGGTACCTTCTTAATAGAACCCAAACCAATGGAACCCACCAAGCATCAATATGATTTTGACAGTGAAACGGTGATCGGCTTTTTGCGTCAGTGGGATTTATTAAATGACTTTAAAATTAATATTGAAGTAAACCACGCAACCCTTGCAGGACATACGTTTCAGCACGAATTACAGGTGGCGGCAGATGCCGGTGCTTTAGGATCGCTTGATGCAAACAGGGGCGATTATCAGAACGGCTGGGATACAGACCAGTTTCCCAATAACCTGAATGAACTTACTGAGGCAATGCTCGTTTTTTTAGAAGCAGGCGGCCTGCAGGGCGGCGGTATTAATTTTGATGCCAAGATCCGCAGGGCATCCACTGATCCTGCAGACCTCTTTTATGCACATATAGGCGGCATGGATACCTTTGCACGGGCATTAATAACGGCAGACGCAATATTAAATAAATCCGATTACAAACAGCTGCGCAGAGATCGTTACGCCTCGTTCGACAGCGGTAAAGGAAAAGCATTTGAAGAAGGGAAATTAACTTTAGAAGACCTGCGCGCTTATGCTGTTGAAGCCGGTGAACCTGCAAGCAGGAGCGGCAAACAGGAATATTTGGAAAATATTATTAACAGGTTTATTTAGTTTGTAGTTGATGGTTCATAGTTCATGGAGTATCTGCTATCAGCCATGAACCATCATCCTACGACCTACTCACTATTCACCACTCACATGTTACTACTCGGCATAGACGTTGGCACTTCTTCCATTAAAGTATCTGTAGTAGACGGCGCTACACAGCAAACCATTGCTTCTGCACAATATCCGGAAAATGAACGTGAGATCATTTCTTTACAACCAGGCTGGGCGGAGCAGTCTCCTGAGCGTTGGTGGGAGGATGTAAAAGCAGCCGTTAAAAAGGTAAACCAATCGGGCAGGTATAATAAAAATGATATCGGTGCTATCGGCATATCATACCAGATGCACGGGCTTGTATTGCTGGATAAGGGCGGCAATGTTTTACGTAACAGTATTATCTGGTGCGACAGCAGGGCCATACCGTATGGCCATAAGGCATTTGAATCATTGGGCGAAACCTATTGCCTGCAACATCTTTTAAATTCCCCGGGAAATTTTACCGCATCAAAACTGGCGTGGGTAAAAGAAAATGAACCGGGTATTTTTGAAAAGGTTGACAAAATAATGCTGCCCGGGGATTTTATTGCACAGCGTTTAACAGGCGCAGCTACTACCACGCCCTCCGCATTATCTGAAGCCATTTTATGGGATTTTAAAAACAATACCCTTTCGGACGCAGTAATGAACTATTTTGGGTTTAATAAAAACATTATTCCTGAAATAAAAAATGTATTTACAGTACATGGGCACCTAACAAAACAGGCCGCTGATAAGCTTTCTTTAAAACCGGGTATACCTGTTGCTTATAAAGCCGGCGATCAGCCCAATAATGCACTTTCCCTGAATGTGCTTCAACCGGGCGATGTTGCAGCTACTGCAGGCACATCGGGCGTGATATATGGTGTAAGCGATGCGCTTACCAGCGACCCGCAAAGCCGTATTAATAGTTTTGCCCATGTAAATTACAGTACTGATCATACAAGAGTGGGTGTGCTGCTGTGTATAAACGGTACCGGTATCTTAAATCGCTGGATCAAAAATTTAACCGGGGGGATCAGTTATACGAAAATGAACGAGTTAGCGGCATCGGTAAAACCCGGCAGCGAAGGCTTATCAGTATTGGCCTTTGGAAACGGTGCAGAACGCATGCTGAATAATAAAATGGTGGGTGCGCATATTCATAATATCAACCTAAACAAGCATACCAGCGGGCATATCATAAGGGCCGCGCAGGAAGGGATTGCCTTTTCCTTTCGTTATGGATTAGATATTATGCGCAGTAATGGCATGCAGCCGGCCGTTATAAAGGCCGGCAGGGCCAATATGTTTTTAAGTCCTGTATTTACCGACACTTTTGTAAATGCCACCGGCGTACCGGTTGAGCTGTACGATTGCGATGGCAGTGTAGGTGCGGCTTTAGGGGCAGGCATGGGCTCAGGATATTTTGCTGATGCCGCTGATGCTTTTAAAAGGCGGGAAGTATTAAATATCATACAACCTGTGCAAACCGGATTGTATGATGAATTATACCAGCAATGGAAATATTTATTAGATAAAGCACTTTCGTAATCTGGTTTTGCAAGATGTTTGTTTGTAGTTATTTCACTTCAAAGTATACCAGAGGTTGTTAGTTTTAACTGACAATACGTCGCAAAGCCCGCCTGGACCGGACGGGCAGGTATACCACCACAGCCTTGATGTGCCAGGAGCATTTATTCACCCTGGACTTGTTTTGTAGATAAAACAATACATGTCCAACAAAGTGATTACAATGCATCAGGTTCGTTCTATCATCCAGTATTTGTCCAAAGGCTATTCGCTGCGTGCTATCAGTCAGGAGCTGCATATGTCTCGCAAAACGATTACGGCGTACAGCATCCGTTTCAAAAGCCACAGGCTTACCTTATCTGAACTTCAACAGCTATCAGATGGCGAACTGGCTGCCATTGTGTATGCTGCCTTTAAAACCTGTCTCAGACGATGAGCGCCAAAAAGATTTTAAAGAACGCGTAACTTATTTTTTAAGTTAGTAAAAACGCACCGGTGTTACACGCCAGTTACTGTGGCAGGAATATCGGCAGCAATATCCTGATGGTTATGGTTACACCCGTTTTTGCCTCTTATTGGCCTGTTATGCTGAGCGCAGTCCTGAATACTTTTTCTTTGGATCTTTCCTATAATGAAATATCTTCCAGATAACTACAGACTGAATGGCTTCTTCAATAGAATATATAATAACAAAAGGATACTTTCTTAACCCTATTTCGTAAAAGTGCTTGTAAGTATTCCGATATCTAACCGGATAATTGCAAATTTTATCGATAGCATCATCCACAGCATTTACGAAGCCCAACGCAGCTTTTTCGCTATGTTCGAGGTACCACAATAGCGTTTCTTCATAGTCTTTTTGGGCAAGCTGGTGAAAATGGCACTTATAACTCACTTTTGTTTTGCTTTGGACAATAGTTTGTTTATGCGCCGTTTACTTTCTGCCGCAGTTATTAAGTTGGTAGTGCCTTTTTTATAAGAAGCGTAACGAGTATCCAGTTCCTTCTTTAAATCGTTTGTGTACTCGAAAGAAGATTCTTTTATTTCATCTTCTACCATTACATAGATAGCCTTTAGTTTTTTATCATCAGCTATCTCAAGATAATTATGTAATTGTTCTTTTATTGTTGCTGTATCCATAATAACATTTTTACTTAACGCTTACTATCAAGGAGCAAGCATAGTATCACAAACGTACATGAAAAATTTTATACACAAAGGATATATGAAAATGGAGAAGTCGTTTACGACCTTTGTAGTTCACTAAACCCGAAGGTTATGACCTCCCCAAATTCATTTGAAGTAAAGTTACAGAA
>JASGEW010000169.1:0-44780 GCA_047606125.1 Niabella sp.
CCTTTAGTAGGCGATATGTCTTCAGATATTCTTTCCAGGTACTATGATGTTTCCAGGTTTGGATTGATATACGCCGGCGCGCAAAAAAATCTTGGCCCGGCAGGCGTTACGGTGGTAATTATCCGGGAAGATCTGGCAGGTAATGCAATGGAGTTTACCCCCACCATGTTCAGTTATAAAGAGCATATCGATAACGGCAGTATGTATAATACACCGCCAACCTTTGGTATTTATTTAATTGGGCTGGTATTAAACTGGCTGAAAGAGCAGGGCGGGGTAGAGGTGATGGAGAAGATCAATATCGAGAAAGCCAATACACTCTATAGCTATCTGGATGAGTCTGCATTATTTAAAAGCACTGTAGCCGGTAAAGACCGTTCGGTAATGAATATCCCTTTTGTTACAGGAAATGAGGAAATAGATGCCAAATTCATCAAAGAAGCTACAGCAGCAGGTTTTGTACAATTAAAAGGTCACCGCTCAGTAGGCGGCATGCGTGCAAGCATCTACAACGCTATCAGCCTGGACGGAGTGCAAAAGCTGGTTGAATTTATGAAACAGTTTGAAGTGGATAATAAGTAAAATGACAGTGGATAGTTTATAGAACTGGAGCAAAATGAAGTATTAATTTTTAATAATGAAGGTTCATAGTCGTTTCCCGAACCATACACTATGAACCATGAACTAAATAAAAGCGATGAGTTATACAATAAAGACGTTAAATAAAATTGCGAAAACAGGATTAAGCAAATTTGGCGATGGTTATATATTTGATGATGCGGCGGCGAGCCCGGATGCCATTCTTCTAAGAAGTGCTTCCATGCACGAAATGGAATTTCCCGAATCGTTATTAAGCATTGCCCGTGCAGGTGCAGGCGTAAATAATATTCCTATCGATAAATGCGCTGAAAAAGGCATTGTCGTTTTCAATACACCCGGCGCCAACGCCAACGCGGTAAAGGAACTGGCTATTACATCCATGCTTATCTCTTCAAGAAAAATTGTTGAAGGCATTAACTGGGCAAACTCTTTAACCCAGGACGTTGCAAAGGAAGTTGAAAAAGGCAAGGCACAGTTTATAGGACCGGAAATTGAGGGCAAAACTCTTGGTGTGATTGGATTAGGTGCCATCGGGGTATTAATAGCCAATGCTGCTGTTAACCTGGGAATGGAAGTGTTAGGATATGATCCTTATATTTCTGTAGATGCAGCATGGGGTTTATCAAGAGCTGTTAAAAAAGCAACCGATCTGAAAACAATATTTGAGCATGCAGATTACGTTACCCTGCATATACCCTATAACAGCGAAACAAAAGGCACGCTAAACAAAGCAACTTTTGAGCAAATGAAAAAAGGCGTGCGCATCATCAACTTATCGCGTGGAGAACTGGTGAATGATGATGATATACTGGCTGCAATTGAAAGCGAAAAAGTGGGCGTTTATATTACCGATTTCCCTAACGAAAAAATGATCAATAAACCAGGTGTCATTACAATTCCTCACCTCGGTGCTTCCACTCCCGAATCTGAAGACAATTGCGCCAAAATGGCGGCACAGCAAACAAAGGTTTACCTCGAAACCGGTAACATAAAAAATTCAGTGAACTTCCCTAATTGCGAAATGCCGCAATCAGGCGCGCAAAGGATCACGGTGGCACACAAGAATATACCCAATATGCTGGGCCAGATATCAACAGCATTGGCCGCCGGCGATGTAAATATTAAGGATATGATCAATAAAAGTCGTGGTGATTATGCTTACACAATACTGGACCTGGAGGCGCCGGCTACGGAAGAAAGTTTTTCTAAAATAAAAGCTATTGAAGGCGTATTAAAAGTACGTGTTATTTAAAGTTGTAGGAAAGGGTCACAGTTTTGTTATTATAGCCTGGGCGGTGATAATCATGAAGATCTTGAAGAAACAAATGAAGACCTTGAGTCCTAATATTCCGGTTCGATTTGTTGTGGATTAAAGTTATAAGTAATAGATGTACTTATTCCAGGATGACCGTACCTAATTGGTCTGTTATTTCCCGTTCCATATCTTTCAGTGACTTGTGTATAAAATGAAATTCCGGGAATTTTTCATACGATTTATCCGCTTCCATGTCCTGTTGGTTTTGCAAGAGCAGGCGTTTTATCTTTTTGAGCTTTAAATAGCGCACAGCAGAAATAACCTTATCCTTTGTTCTGTCTTCGGATATCAGTTTGAATTTATTAAGATCGCTTTGATTGCCCTGCGCCACAGTACGTATAAAACCCTCATAGCTCTGGGAAAATAAAGCCCGCTGGTATCCCATATTTTCTCCTATTTTATCAAGCCATTTAGGGCTTTCCTCATACGGGTAATTAAGCAGCGAAACGGTAAAAGCGCTTATGGTTTTATCCGGGTGATAAATGAAATATTTGTCTGTGAACTGCCCGGGATCGCTTTTAATAAGTTCCCTGATCGCCTGTACGAGCAATGATACTTCTTTATCTTCTAAATCCAGTTCGTCAATTTCGGTGAAAATATAATGAGCCACTATACTTTGCTCATCCCATGCTTTATTGCCGTACTCCAGTAAAACCCGCGCCAACTCTCTTTCCTGCAGCTGGTCTTTAAACAGCAGGTCGAAAGTGGCATCGTCATAATTATTTTCTTCGGCAATGGCAACGCTTTTTTTATCGGCTACGGTGTTGGCTGCCTTTTTTTCCTGCACGCTTATGCGGTCCCTGATGTATTTATTAACCAGGGCATGCAGGCCCGCTTCATCGATACTTAAAATATCGGCGGACTGCTTTATATAGTCCTGTTGTTTTGTAAAGTCTTCGGCCTTGTTGATACGCGATATGGATTCAGCAATTTTATTGACCAGTTCCGATTTTTTTACAGGATCGCTGCCGATATCCTTAAGGGCAAGTTCCAGTTGAAAAAGGATGAAGTCTTTTTTATTCTTTTGAACGAAATCGGTAAAGGCGGCTGCTCCCACTTTGTTTACATAGCTGTCGGGATCTTCCTTGTCGGGGATCAATACCAGTTTTACATTTAATCCTTCTTCCAGGGCCATGTCCAGTCCGCGCAGGGCTGCCTTTACACCGGCGCTGTCCCCATCGTATATGATCGTGAGATTGCTGGTGTGCTTCCTGATCAGCCTTAGCTGATCGACTGTTAACGAAGTGCCTCCCGAGGCTACTACATTTTCAATGCCGGCCTGGTGCAGCGATACCACATCGGTATAACCCTCTACCAGCAGGCACTCATCTGCCTTGTCTATAGCGGTACGTGCAAAGTAGGAACCATAAAGGATTTTACTTTTTACATAGATTTCGTTTTCAGGCGTATTAATATATTTGGGAGCTTTCTCGTTGGTTTTTAAAATTCTGGCGCCAAAGCCGATCACTTTTCCGCTGTTATTATGGATGGGGAAAATAACACGACCCCGGTAATTGTCCTGTAATGTTCCGTTCCGTTCTGCGATCAATCCTGTTTTTAGTAACAGGTCCTTATTGTATTGGTTCCTGAGGGCTTCTTCTGTAAAAGCCGTCCTGGCTTCGGGCGAATAGCCTAATTTGAATTTTTCGATAATCCCCTCCCTGAAACCTCTTTCCTTAAAATAACTTAACCCTATGCTGCGTCCTTCCTCCGTTTTAAAAAGCTGATCGATAAAAAATTTCTCCGCAAAGCTGTTAATGATATAAAGACTATCTGCTGTTTGAAACTGTTCCTTTTGTTCCTGGCTTACAAAAGTTTCTTCGACTTCAATTCCATATTTATTAGCCAGCCATTTAAGTGCTTCCACATAGCTGTATTTTTCATGCTCCATGACAAAGCTGATGGTATTGCCGCTTTTACCGCAACCAAAGCATTTATAGATCTCTTTTGAGGGAGAGACAGTAAAGGAGGGTGTTTTTTCGTTGTGAAAAGGGCAATTGCCCAGGTAATTAGCGCCCCGTTTCTTTAGTTTTACAAACTCACCCACTACATCTACGATATCGATGCGCGAAAGGATTTCCTGTATGGTATTTTGCGAGATCAAGGCCCGAAATTACGGAATTTGAATGGTAGGAGGATTGTAGGAGCGCGTTAGCGCTTTTATACAATTTACATTTTCCTGCGGTACGCGCTTAAAACAGAGCAGCAATTGTACCGGTGTGCAAGTGTCATAGTGAATTTATTTTCTTGGATAGCGGGGCCGCTAATTTCAATTCAGCCGCTTTTAGTTGGCATAGGATCGTACTTAGAACAAAGGTAATAAAATTATAACCTTTTCATTTATCATTTGTACCGATTGATTTTTGTACCGCTTTGCACTTTTAAAAGCCCGAACGATTTATAAATATTTATATTCGCTGAAAAGCTTATTATATGAAGTACCTGGTAGTACTATTTTTATTTTTTGTTTGGGGCGTTGCTGCGTATGCGCAAAAGGATTACAGGCCCTCGTTTCAAATAACAGAAGCCCGGAAAACTTTTCAGGATATGAAGTTTGGTCTGTTCATTCACTGGGGTGTATTTAGTATCCCCGGGGACGGGGAATGGGTAATGAATAACCATAAACTGCGGATTCATGAATACCGGCATCTGAAAGATTTTTATTATCCTATGGCTTACGATCCAAAGCAATGGGTAGCTATGGCAAAGGCGGCGGGCATGAAATATATTACTTTCGTAACCCGCCACCATGATGGATTCAGTAATTGGGATACTAAACAATCTGACTGGAAAGTGACCAATACCCCGTACAAAAAAGACGTACTGAAAATGCTGGCTGATGAGTGCCACCGACAGGGTATCAAATTATGCCTGTATTACTCATTGCTGGATTGGACAAGGGAGGATTATCCCTGGAAAACGGGCCGTACAGGGCAGTACAGCGGCAGAACCGGTAATGGTGATTATGCCAGTTACCTGAATTTTATGAAAGCGCAGCTGACTGAATTGCTTACGAATTACGGGGAGATTACTGCTATTTGGTTTGACGGCCATTGGGATCAGACCAATACGGAAGGTGATAAAAACCTGGCTTCACGCCTTGACTGGAAATACGATGAAATTTATGGATTGATCCATCAGCTTCAACCCCAATGCATGATCGGTAATAATCATCATCAGACCCCTTTCCCGGGTGAAGATTTCCAAATGTTTGAGCGCGACTTGCCCGGCGAAAACAAATCAGGGCTTAGCTTTCAGAAAGCGTCGGATGCATTGCCGCTGGAGACCTGCGAAACGATGAATAATTCCTGGGGATTTAACCTGGGCGACAAAAGCTATAAGAGTGCCAACACCGTTATTCAGTACCTGGTTGGCGCAGCCGGGCGCAATGCCAACCTGCTGTTGAATATCGGTCCTATGCCTAATGGAGATATTCAGCAGGAATTTAAAGATACTTTACAGGCGGTGGGCAATTGGATCGGTAAGTATGGAACAAGCATTTATGCTACAAGAGGTAATATCGTACAGCCGCAAACCTGGGGCGTGGTAACTGCTAATGCGCGATCGTATTTTATTCATATATTACAACCCGATACCTCAGTGATTGTACTGCCTTTTCCTGAGAAAAAATTAGTGGCAGTGGGACTGAATGACGGTTCACCTGTATTACTGAAACGTGTAAAAGATGCATGGCAACTTACAGTGCCGGACGCAGCTAAAAAAGAGCAGATTGATTATGTGATAGAAATTAAGAGATAGACATCCCGGAAAAGTAATGGGGCTGCCTCAAAAATCGTCATTTCGAATTACCAACCAGGATCCATGGAGGGCACCTGTAAAAAATAGGGATGATGTATTTAAGTTTGCTGCTAACAAAAGAGCATGGCAAACTACAAAACCCGGTCATTCGTTTGGTGCCGACAGAGCCCGTTTTCGAATTTAGGACTGTTGCTCTTTGAAAAAAATATTATCGGGGTAGCCTGAGAAGATCATGCGACCACCATGTTTGTAAGCTTGCATTTCACCCATCAAGCAACAGAGTTTGCCATGCTTTTATAAAAAAAGAAACTTAAAGGTATGTCAAAAAAAGGAGTACAAGCACAAGAAATGCAATTAGCGGTTATTCATCCACATACAGCAGCAATAGATGTAGGCAGTATGTTAATGATGGTCGCCTACAGCGATGCAGCAGGCAGGCAATGCTTACTGGAAACAGATGGTTTTACAGGGAGCCTGCATGCGTTGGCCCAAACATTGCACACGGCGGGCGTAACGCATGTAGCGATGGAGGCAACAGGGGTATATTGGATAAGCCTCTACGAGGTATTAGAACAGAAAGGGTTACAAGTAACCTTAATGTAAAGGTAGGTATCGCTTAACCCGATACCTGTTTTTCCGATTACTTTACCAGTGATGTTTTGTGCGTTTGTACAATTTGTAATAACAATGAGCGTAACAACAAGTAGAATCCGGTTTAGCTTAATATACATTTTTTTCTTAGGTGGTTAGTTCAATAATTAAATCAGACCAAACCTTAACAAGAATTTTACCAAACACCTGTTTGTTCTTTAGTAAATCGTTAAAAAAAATAAAAGCCCGCAGAGCATATCTGCAGGCTTTTTATAATTTATCAGAGATGTTAATGTGTATATAACTAAGCAACAGCTTTTTTTACCAAGTCGGCTGCTTCACTTAATAATATAGCAGACTGAACCTGTAAGCCGCTATCATCAATTAATTTTTTTGCTTCCCCGGCATTAGTGCCCTGTAATCTTACAATGATAGGGATTTCAATGTTGCCCAGGTTCTTATAAGCATCAATAACACCTGCAGCAACGCGGTCGCAGCGCACAATGCCTCCAAAGATATTGATCAGGATGGCTTTTACAGCCGGATCTTTCATAATGATCTTGAAACCGGCTTCAACTGTTTGCGCGTTCGCCGTACCGCCCACATCTAAAAAGTTTGCGGGCTCGCCGCCGCTCAGTTTGATCATATCCATTGTTGCCATGGCCAAGCCCGCTCCGTTTACCATACAGCCAACGTTCCCATCCAGTTTTACAAAATTCAGGTTGTATTTGCCTGCTTCTACTTCTGTAGGATCTTCTTCGCTGATATCTCTCAGCGCCGAAAGGTCTGCATGCCGCATCATGGCGTTATCATCAATATTCATTTTGCAATCCACAGCAATGATCTTGTCGTCGGCAGCTTTAAATAAAGGATTTATTTCCAGCATGCTGCAATCAAGTCCTACATAAGCATTGTATAAATTAGTTACAAATTTTACGCAGTTTTTAAATGCTTCTCCTTTTAATCCCAGGTTGAAAGCAATTTTCCTGGCCTGGAAAGGCTGCAGTCCCCCTGCAGGGTGCACCCATTCTTTAAATATTTTTTCAGGAGTGTCATGTGCAACATCTTCAATGTTCATGCCTCCTTCGGTGCTGTACATGATTACATTTTCACCCTTAGAGCGATCCAGCAATACAGACAAATAAAATTCCTGTCTTTCGCTCGTTCCGTCATAATACATATCCTGGGCTACAAAAATCTTATTAACCACTTTTCCGGCAGGCCCTGTTTGCACCGTTACCAACGTGCCGCCTAAAATGCCTTTGGCAAATGCTTCTATATCTTCTAACGATTTGGCAACTTTAACACCGTTTAGCCCGGTCTCATTAATAGTGCCTTTACCACGTCCGCCGGCATGTATTTGGGCTTTTACCACCGCAAACTTGCTACCTGTGTCTGTTTTAATCTTACGATACGCCTCTTCCGCTTCCTGCACTGAGCTGCATGCATAGCCCTCCTGTACAGGAACATTGTATTTTTTTAATAATTCTTTTGCCTGATATTCATGAAGATTCATAATAAAAAACTTTTGCTACGAAGATAAGAGGAAAGTTTAAAGTTGAAGCTTCAAAATTTAAAATTCGAGGCACGTTAAAAAATTATATATTTTTTTTCTTAATAGCTTTAGTGCTTGCTTTTTAATACATTTGTGGCATTTAAATTATTAAACTTCAATCACATGAGGCTACTTTTAGTTAGTGCAGTTTTTTTATTTACCGGGTTGTATGTAAATGCCCAATCGCAAACAATATCCCAGGACTCTCTCAAAACCTTACAGTACAGTAAGGACCTTTTGAAACTAAGCACACAGCTTAACAACGAAAAGCTGAAGCTGGCAGGGTATCAGAACGATCTTGCAAAACTGAATAATGATCTTGAAAAAGCCAATAAAACGGCGGCCAGATCGGCAGGCGAAAGTAAATCTTCGGCCGAAAGGATGGCTGATAATACAGGCAATGAAAAGAGTGCAAAAAAAGCGGATAAGGCCGCCCGGCAGGCCGCAAAAGATAATAAGCAGGCTGCCCGGCTTACCTCAAAAGTGGCCGATAAACAAAAGCAGGTAAATAAAAGTCAAAATAAAGTGGACGAACTCCAGAAAAAGATCGATAAATTGAAAAGCAGCAGGAATGGATGAGCCTGGCGGCGATAAAATAAAAAGGATGGCTTGTAATTACAGGCCATTTTTTTTGATAGGGGCACGGGGTATATGTATTGACCGGCTTTTATTAAATTGAACAGCAATTTAGCATACGTTAAAGTTTATGAACCATTATAGCTTTCGCTATATTTGCTCATTTAAAACATTATTTTTCATGTCTCAGGGAATTGTTGAAAAAGTAAATGAAACGGTAGCGTATTTAAAATCTCAATACAGCACGCCTCCGCAGATAGCTGTTATTTTAGGCAGTGGCCTGGGGAATCTTGCTCAAAAAATTACTGTAGAAAAAGAAGTGCCTTATGAAGCCATTCCTCATTTCCCTGTTTCCACGGTGAAAGGACATTCAGGAAAACTTATTTTTGGCGAGCTGGGTGGCAAAAAAATTGTTGCGATGAATGGCCGTTTTCATTACTACGAGGGTTATACAACACAGGAAGTGGTTTTTCCGGTAAGAGTAATGAAACTATTAGGTGTTACTACGCTTTTGCTGAGCAATGCCGCAGGAGGGGTGAATCCGGCTTTTAAAGTGGGCGATATTATGATTATTAATGATCATATCAGTTTCAGCGCTCCTAATCCGCTTATCGGAAAAAATATTGATGAGTGGGGCACCCGTTTCCCCGATATGAGCGAGCCCTATAAAAAACAGCTGATCTCAAAAGCAAAAGCTATTGCGGCAAACAGTAATATTACATTACATGAAGGCGTGTATTTTGTGGTAACAGGCCCCACCTTTGAGACGCGTGCAGAGTACAGGTTTATAAAAACAGCAGGAGCCGACGCCGTTGGTATGAGCACAGTGCAGGAATGTATTGTAGCCAACCACATGGGATTGGATGTTTTTGCAGCAAGCGTTATTACCGATCTTGGAATAAGGGAAGAAGAAAATGTGATCACCCACGAGGAAGTACTGGCAGCCGCCAACGCTGCAGAGCCAAAGCTGGCCCATTTATTTATCGAACTTATAAAAGGAATTTAAAAATATTAATTTGAAGCGGTTCATATTAATAAGCACACTTTTCGTTATAGCTGCGGGCGCTTCCGGCCAGATAAGTGGCATTAAAAACCGCATTAGCAGTATAAAAAATGCCGGCAGCGGTAACGATTCTCTTGGCAAGCGCAGCCAACTGGAAGATTCTATTACGATCTCCTACCGATTTCTGGATACTGCAAGGGTGTACCGGCTCGATTCCACACTGAATGATTTTACTGTAAAATACCCTATACCCGCGGATTATTATCATTTAGGCGTTACGGGCAATGCCGCTCAGTCCTTTTTGTTTTCGCCAACGATGAAAGCCGGGTGGGATGCGGGCTTCCATGCTTTTGATATTTATAAGTATACCATAGATAAAGCCCGTTTTTTTACCACTACCAGGCCCTACTCCGAATTGACCTATTTATTAGGAACCAGAAGTGAGCAGTATATAGAACTAATGCATACCCAGAATATTATGCCCGAATGGAATGTGCATTTTCAATACCGGCTCATTAATGCACCCGGTGTTTATAAAAATCAAAATGCCAGCCATAATAATTATTTGATCACCAGCTGGTATCAGTCCAAAAAGAAACGCTACAATAATTATTTTATAATAGCTGCCAATAAATTAAAAAACGGCGAGAACGGCGGCATCGACACTGCGCTGAATTATCTCGATGATCCTGATTATTCGGACAGGTTTACCATACCCACAAAACTGGGCGGGGATGGCAGTTATTCGACTAATTTTTTTAATACCAATGTCACCACCGGTAATAAATACGATGATTTTAATGCACTGCTGCGTCAGCAGTATGATTTTGGCCAAAAAGATTCAATAGTTACCGATAGTACTGTGGTGCCGTTGTTCTTTCCGCGCATCAGGCTGGAGCATACCATACGTTACAGTGCATATAAGTATATGTTTGTGGACGATGATCCCGATACAGATTATTATGAAGATCGTTACGGTATCAGTGTTTCCTCCGCTTTTGAAAGACAGGATTACTGGAAAGAGCTGATGAACGATTTTTCTATTTATTCTTTTCCGGATGCAAAGAACACGCAACAATTTATAAAACTGGGCGCGGCTGTGCAAAATCTTAAAGGTATTTTCAGGGATGCCATAACAACCACTACAGATAGTATCCATTACTCCGATGATATCACCACAACCGGTTACAACATTATAGGTCATGGAGAATATCGCAACCGCAGCAAAAACCAGCGCTGGGATATACTGGCCAGGGGTAAAATTTATTTCGCGGGTATGAACGCGGGCGATTATGAAGCTGCTGCAAGCATTCAAAGCCTTTTAGGTAAGAAAATAGGTTCGCTGCAATTAGGCTTTGAAAATGTGAACCGGTCACCTTCCTATATAACTAATCAAAACAGTGCTTTTTATTACATGACTACAGCTGTTGACCTGAAAAAGGAGAACAGCACGCATTTATACGCAAATATTTATCAGCCCCTCCTGAAGCTGGGCCTGAGTGGCCACTATTACCTCGTAAACAACCTCGTTTACTATACCGATTATTATAAAATCAACCAGGCATCCCTGTTTAACGTATTGCAAATTGCAGTACATAAAACATTTGCTACCGGTAAGCAGGACCAGTGGAAATGGTTATCAGATGTTTATTTTCAGCAGGTGGTAGGTAATGGCCCTGTAAATGTACCGGCTGTATTTACACGCAACCGGTTTATGTATGAAGGTTCCCTTGGGTTTAAGCATCTGAATATCGCTATGGGGCTGGATACCCGCTACAGAACGAATTATAAAGGCAATAATTATTCTCCGCTGATCGGACAGTTTTTTTACCAGGACAGCCAGACGGTTAAATATAAATTGCCTGATATTGCGGCCTTTGTTCATTTCCGGATCAATTCCTTCAAAGCTTTTGTACGTGCCGAGAACCTGAATGCCTTCAGAATATTAGACGGCACCGCGGGGTTCACCAATAATAACCTGGCAGCGCCTGAATATCCTTATCCGGGTTTAATGATACGCTTTGGAATATACTGGGGATTTATAAATTAATCGTGCTTGTAATTGCTGCATGCCTGCCGGCAAGCCAATGCTATCTGGCGCCCATCCGCCCCGGGAATATCCTTAGATAAATTTCTCCTGCCATTGGCAACTTCCCGTAAAGCGATTCGAGCCTTCCATCAGGGAGATAGATGCTAAGCTGGCCCCCAACTGCCATTTGTGTATTACCTATATGCCCTATATTGTATGCGGTGCCGGTTGTAAAAGCACTTACAGGAAATAAGGTTTCATGGTCAAACATTGTTTCTTCCAAATTGAGTTCTTCAGCCGATTTTTGAACCCATTCATAACGCCCGTAAATAGTGGTTTTCCGGATAATGTATGCGCCTTCCACCAGCGCTGCATTTTCACCTGTATGTTCCTGTGTTTTATTCAGGCCCCACAGTGCGGTAATATTCGTAAGGTTTCCTTTTGCATCTTTATTGCTGAAAGTAGCAGAGGCGGTGGCCCGGTTTACATCCTCATTTGGGTGCAATGCCTCCGGTTGTTTAATAAATCCATGAGATACCTGTAAGGCCCATTTGGCAGAAGGGTTAAAAGATAATCTCCCGCTCCAGCTATCGAACCGTGGTTTATCAAAATCATAGCGATTCTCATCGGGTTCCCTTCCGGTAAAAGAAGACCCTTCAATCTTCCAGTTGCCATATCTGTATCCCAAAGTAGCCACTCCAAAGGTAATATGTGTGGCATCGGTCCAGTGATGGGAGAGGGGCGCATCAGGATTAAAGAAGCCAGAGGGCCTGTGCACAAATGCGGCAGGGCCTAATGCCGGCTCGCCCGGATATCCAAGATAAAAGAAAATATCAGATTTTTTGGAAAATGCATGAGCGTAGCTTACCGATAATTCAGAAAAGAGGTCGTGCGGGTGTTGCCTGTCCACTAACGGCAGGCCCTTATATGTTTCACCGGTCTGGAAAAGCAGGGGATAGCCGCCTGCGCCTATTGTTAGCGGGTCTAAAGAAAACATAGCATTGAAATGGAACAATCCTTTTTTGCCAACACTCCTTTGTCCCATAAACATGACCATATTGGGAGCATCAAATTTGTTACCGCCGCGTGTTCCCTTATCAAAAAGGTCCTGCTTGTTATATCGCACAAAAATATCTCCATGTATCATATACATCCATTTTTTTGAGTGAAACATATAAGCATACATGGGAGCGTTATCCGGTAACCATGAGGTGCCTGAACCGTTTCGCGTCATGGGCAGGTTGCGCGAATAAGTGTGCGGCATGCGCATATCCATATTTTGATGATGCAATGTATCAGGCTTATGAGGGATCGTATCCTGATCCATTTTCATATGGCTGTGATCATGTTGTGCAAAAGCAAAAACGGATAATAGTAATAGTGTGGATATAAATAAAATTGGTTTCATAAATAAGGATGGTTTAATAAACAGAAGCTAACATAATTGCGCTCATAATGATCATTGCACTATCTTCAATAATGGTTACCGTACTCATTGGTAAATTAAATACGGTGCCAAGACAGGCGCACTGTATCCTCTTTTTGTTGAGCACTGATTGTAAAACACCTATAAGGCTTATGGCCATTACAATAAAGGCTACGGTATTAGTAAACAGAGGATTGAAATCAGACGCGTAAGCCATGCCAAGTGCCAGTTCAATAAAGCTATAAATATAGCCCCATACATAAAACTTTTTAGCGATGATATCATACATCGAATAACTGTCTGCGAACCCTTTAAGATTAAGCATCTTAAAAAAAGAAAAGCTGATAAAGAAGCCGCTCATGAAAACCCTCATCCAGAGCATCCAGTCTGTTTTGCCGGCTGTGGTAGCTGTAATAAAAGAAAGGAGGGTAATATATGCGGCTATCAGCAGCACAGGTTTATAGGCAACCAGGAGGTTGCTGCTTTCTGTATCTGTGGCTGGCACGGTGCCAGGCGGCATCGTGGTGCGCTCTTCAAAAATCATATACCTGCCCGCTTTGTGTATAGCTGCCTGCAATGCAGTTAGGGGAATATGTTTTTGCATGGTGATTGTTGCCTGGGGCGCGGCTAATTGAACTTCGGCTTCTGTAATATCACCCAGCTTTAGCAATTCGCTTTTTACTTTAGCAACGCAGCTTTTGCAGGTCATGCCCTGTATGTTATATGTATGAGTCATCTTTGTATAAAAATAATTTATACACAAAGCTAAAAATACAAGGCTGATGCCCTGTTACACTATTTTGTGTTAGTGTTGTAAGATTTACAGGTCATCTAAATTCCGCCTGTTCTTATGTTTCAGGTTTTTGAAAAAACTTGGCGATAATCCGGTCTCTTTTTTAAATTGATTGGATAAATAAGCGGTGCTGCTGTAACCGAGCTGATCCGCAATTTGTGAAAGGGTTAATTCATCATAGGTCAGTAGCTCCTTGATCCTTTCTATTTTCTGGGAAATAAAATACCGCTCAATTGTCAGACCTTCAGTTGCTGAAAAAAGATTACTTAAATAAGTGTAGTCATAATGCAGCTGATCAGTTATGTAAGTAGATAAATTGACAGTTTGTGTGTTGTGCGAATGATGAATAAGCTTCACAATAATATTCCTGATCTTTTCAATGATGCGGCTTTTATGATCGTCGATGATCTCAAAACCTATTGCTTCCAGGTTATGGGCAAGCTTTGTTAAGGCGCGGTTTTGATCATGCTGATTTACAGGATCAGCAATGGTCACTTCTCCCAGTTCAACTTTAACAGGTGATAAGCCAACTGCTTCAAAAGCTGTCCTTACAGCCATTTTGCAACGGTTGCAAACCATATTTTTTATATAGATGACCAAATTTGTAAAGTAATCTTAAAACAAAAGTATAACAATTATGGAGTTGCTGGGTTACAAAAAAGCCACCCCTATCAGGTGGCCTTCTGTATATTAATTTTAGAATAATGATGCTTTAACCAAATATGCCTTTTCTTAAGCTTCTGATACCTTCGCCGATTTTGAAACCGTTATGGTATACTTCAATCTTATAATCACCGGGTATAAAACCATTGGTATTTTTTATAGGGAATGAAACGCCTTTTCTTGTTCCGGTTTCATATTCAACAGGCACTTTAGCTGTAAAATTCCGGTCGCCATCCTGGCGGGTGGTCATAGCGCCCGAGCCTAACTCGGTATTTTGAACAATAGTGCCTTTAGGATCCGTAACGATTACATACAGATCTGCAGGGCCTGAAGTGGTAATGCGGTTCTCGATATTAAACGCAATTTGTAATTTATCTACCCTTCTGGCAAAACTGGTTTCTTTTTCTTTGCCATTACGCTTTTCCTTAATAGGGGTAATGGACATGCCCGAAGCCGATAAAGTGCTGGCGACATCTACTGTATTAGCCAGTTCATCATTTTCTGCAGTGCGTGTGGCAAGATTTTGATTCAACACTTCTTTTTCAGCAGTAAGATGGGTATTCCTTGCAGTAAGCTCCTGGTTCTCACCTTTCAACTGGGTAACTTCTGCTTCAAGCCTTCCTATTTGCCCGTTTAATTCGCCAATGAGCTGGCGGGCTCTTTTCAGATCTGCGGCACTTGCATTCCTGTCACCTAAAATTTTGCTGATTTCACTTTTTCTTGCGTCAATTTCTTTTTGCAGGGCTGTTTTTTCACCCTGCAGGTTATTGTTGGCACCAGTAATAGAGTCCAACCGCATTTCCGCCAGGTTAAACATTTGTCTTAACGAATCTGATTCCGACATTGCCGTTTCTGTCGGATTGCCTGTGCCTGAAATATCATCGCCGGAATCTTTACCTGCATTTTTATTCCATAACATATAGCCCCATGTTCCTAACAGGGCAGCAATAAGTAAACCGATTATTAAATTTCTGCTTCCACCTGAATTGGGCTGAGGTGTGTCGGACTGTGGGGAAGCGGAAGGATAATTTGTGTTTGCCATAAAACGATGATTTTAATTTAAACACAGCTTAAAGAGCTGATTGATAATAAAAAGAAAATTAAATGAAAAAATAATATATAAATTGTTTGCCATAACACGAAAACATAAATTATGCCAAATAAAAAAGGTTTTAATTTTTGGTGGCTTTTTTGATAATATTTTAGGAATTTTAAAATTATATTGCGGTATGGCAGTAGAAAAAGTGTTAGCGGACTGGAAGAAAAATAACTATAAACCAATTTATTGGATAGAAGGAGATGAAGAATATTATGTGGATCAGCTGGTCGACTATGCCGAACAAAATATCCTGACAGAGAGCGAAGCCTCCTTTAACCTTACCGTATTTTATGGCAAGGATGCGGTTTGGACAGATATCTTAAATGCCTGCCGGAAGTATCCGATGTTTTCAGATAAGCAGGTAGTACTGGTTAAAGAGGCGCAGCAATTAAAAGATGTTGATAAGCTTGAACCCTATATTCAAAAGCCATTAGCCTCAACGATCTTTGTGATCGCTTTTAAAGATAAGAAGCTGGATGCCCGTACCCGGTTTGCAAAACTTGTGAAGGACAAAACAGAATATATTGTTACTAAAAAGCTATATGATAATGCATTGCCCGAATGGGTAAATGCGTTTGTGGCGCAAAAAGGCTATAGCATTACACCCAAAGCCAATACGCTTATTGTTGATCACATCGGGAATGATTTGAGCCGCATCCGGAATGAAATTGATAAAATTCTTATCAATATAGGTGCAAGAAAATCTATTACCGAGGAAGATGTGGAAAATTATGTGGGGATCAGCAAGGAGTTCAATGTATTTGAATTGCAATCTGCCATAGCAACTAAGGACCTGGCTAAGGCGATCCGTATCATTCAGTATTTTGAAGCAAATCCCAAAACCGGACCTATCCAGCTCATACTTCCTTCTTTATATTCCTTTTTCAGTAAAGTGTACATGATTTATGGTGCAGGAAGCGGGGAAGATGCCATAGCCAGGCAGATCGGTGTAGGCCCTTATTTTGTTAAAGGCTACCTGCAGGCTTCCAAAACATACAGCTTCAGAGAGGTAGAGAAAGTGCTGCTGTTATTACATCAATACAATCTTAAAAGCCTGGGTATAAATACCGCCAGGGCAGAGGACGCAGAACTTTTAAAAGAAATGGTGGCAAAGATCATGATGTGAGGGGATCATCTATACAAGCCTACAGCTGGTTTCAGGTTACAGGTTTCAAGTTTCGGGTTTCTGCTTCATTCATAATTCACCATTTTCCATTCAAAATTCGTCATTTATATATTTCCGGCGTAAAGGATTTCTATACAAGCTTACAGCTAATAGCCAATAGCCAACACCCAATAGCAATTCATAATTCATATTTCCTCTCAGGAAACATAAAGCATAAGGCCAAAGGCTTAAAGCATAATGCTTCTTTATTCATAATTCCTCGTTCTTTATTCTTCCTGCCCCATCCACATAGCGCCGCCCACGCTGTTACGTGTGGCCCCTGTTACAGAGCTTAATACATTATATTCTTCACGCCACCGCAGTACGCCAATCAGCGCCATGATCAGCGCTTCTTTATATTGCACCAGCTGTTCATCGGGCACTACTATTTGTATATTTCCCAGGGCTTCCTGCAAACGCTCAATTAAGTAGCTGTTAAAAGCGCCGCCGCCGGTAACCAGCAACTGCTGCGCTGCACCGGTTTCAACTTTATTAGCCATTACTGCATTTTTTATCTGCCTTACAATATGGGCTGTATAAGTATGTAAAGCATCCCGGGTTGAAAGCCGGTGTTTTTTGATGAGGGGATAAACGGTATCCGTGCCAAAGCTGTTGGCCAGCGATTTGGGAACAGGCAATGTATAATAAGTAAGCCCGTTGAGCTCATTCAGTAACGCCTGGCTCACTTGTCCTTTTCGGGCCAGTGCACCACCTTCATCAAAATCTTTGCCGGCCTCCCGGGCAAGCATATTCAATACCCGGTTTGCCGCGCAAACATCAAACGCTTTATAGAAATCACCTTTAACAGAAAGGTTGGCGATGCCGCCGATATTTAAAAAGTATTGATAACCGTTGAAAAATAACTGTTCACCAATGGGAACAATAGGAGCGCCCTGTCCGCCAAAAGCAATATCCATAGCCCGCAGGTCGGTAACAACAGGTAATTGTGTGGCGGCGGCAATAGCAGCCCCGTCTCCCAACTGGGCGGTCATTCTTTTAGCAGGAAGGTGAAAAGTAGTATGTCCATGAGAGGCAATTACAGCTACTTTAAATTGTAAATTATATTTGGAAATAAATTCGTTTACGCAATTGCCGAGGTAATGCCCGTATGCGGTATGCAGCAGCTGATAGTCCAATGCAGAAAGCGATGTGGCGTTTTTTAGTTTGCCTGCCCATTCTTCACTGTAGGGAATACAGTCTGCATGTATGATCTCATAGCTCCATTTGCCGCCATTTTCAAGTATTTCGGTAAAGACGATATCTAACCCATCCAGAGAGCTGCCACTCATCAGTCCGATTGCACGATATATCATTGTATGTTCAAAAAGTTTAAATTTAAACCAAAGCTTTGCACATAAAGCGCGATGCTTAAAGCATATTTCCTGTAAGTTTGCCAAAAGTAGCAAAAACGCGCCTGTAATGCTACTATGCTGTTTTAAAAAATAGAGCAAGATGATCAGAAATTTAAGCCAGAATCATAGCCTGTTAAGCAACTGGATCAGCGAGTTGCGGGATGTGGATGTACAGAACGACCGTATGCGCTTCAGGCGCAACCTGGAACGTATCGGGGAGATCATCGCTTATGAGATCAGTAAAGAACTGCCGGCAGTGATTACAGAAACCCAAACCCCGTTAGGAATATCCAACTGCAAGGTATTGAGCGAGCAGCCGGTGCTGGCAACTATTCTGAGAGCCGGACTTGCTTTACACCAGGGCCTCCTGAATTATTTTGATAAAGCAGATAATGCCTTTATCTCTGCATATCGTAAACACCATAAGGACGGTACTTTTGACATTGAGATAGAATATATCAGCAGCCCCGATCTTGAAGACCGGATATTGATTATTTCAGATCCAATGCTGGCTACCGGCGCTTCTTTGGTTAAAACCGTGCAGTTTTTAAAAGAAGAAGGCAGGCCAAAGGAAATTCATATTGCTGCAGCTATTGCCTGTACCGATGGCCTTGAATACCTGACCAGGGAAGTGCCCGGGGCAAAAATATGGTGTGGCGATATTGATGAGGAGTTGACTGCCAAAGGGTATATTGTGCCGGGCCTGGGCGATGCGGGGGATCTGGCTTACGGAAGCAAAGCACAGAACTGATAATGTAAATTTTGTTAGCTAAATTGTTGAATCGCTCACTGGTCGATTCTTTGTAAAGAAAATAGCACTATTGCATGTTCCCTCGTAAGTGCGGTCATTGTAACAAACCAACCAATCAGGCAGCTTACTGTTTTGACAAAATATATTGTTTACCCCATTTTGCCATTTCTTTAAATACAGGCGTTAGCGTTTCGCCGAATCGGGTAAGAGAATATTCAACCCTTGGCGGAATTTCTTTATAGTGTTTTCTTTCAATTAGTTTATCGTATTCTAATTCCTTTAACTGTTCCGTCAGCACTTTTCTTGAAATGTTTGGAATACGGACTGCTAATTCGCCAAAACGCCTTGTGCCAAATGCAAGCTGATATATAATAATCGGCTTCCATTTTCCTCCAATTAGTTTGAGTGTAGCTTCTACCGAACCATTGGTACACTCATTATCATTAGTTACTCTTACGTTACCACTTTTTTGTCCGTTACCTTTAGGTAACAGGTTACTTTTAGAAACCATATTAGTTACTTTGTAAAACAAAAGTAATTCATTCAACCAAAAAATAAAAAACATGATCTTAGTAACAGGAGCAACAGGACATTTAGGTTCGGCAGTAATTGAGCACTTGCTGAAAAATACAACAGCGGACAACATTGTGGCATTTGCCAGAGATGAAAATAAAGCGATGCCCTTGAGAGAAAAAGGTATTGAGGTTTGTTTCGGAACTTTTGAGGAAACAGCTTCGCTTGATAAAGCAATGCAGGGTATTGAAAAGGTTTTGCTGATCTCCACCACTGACCACCACAGATTGGAGCAACATAAAAACGTAGTGGACGCTGCAAAAAAAGCAGGTGTGGAGCACATACTGTACACAAGTGTTTCAATCAAAAACGCAAACACTTCTGCCATCAAAGTTTTAATGGAAAGCCATTTTCAAACAGAAGATTATATTAAGGAAAGCGGATTGAAATATACATTCCTGCGCAACTCGCTTTATACTGAGGTAATTCCGTTTTATGTTGGCGAAAAAGTTCTGGAAACCGGTATTTTGCTCCCTGCGGGAGATGGCAAAGTGGCTTATGCACTTCGCAAAGAAATGGGAGAAGCGGCAGCTAATGTGTTGTTGCAAAACGGTCATCAAAACCAAACCTACGAAATAACAGGCAGCGAATTGTATGCTTACAAAGACGTTGCTAAAGCGCTTTCTGAATTGTCGGGCAAAAATATTGTTTACACAGATGTTGAAGCAACAAAATTATCAGAACAGCTAAGGCAGGCAGGCGTTCCTGAAATTATCGTGTCTGTGATTATTGGGTTTGCAACCGATATAAAGAATGGTCAGTTTGAAATCGTAAGCAAAGACCTGGAAAATTTGCTCGGTCGAAAACCAACTGTACTCAAAGAAGCATTGAAAGAAAATTTTAAATTTTAAATATGGGCAAAATGAAAATAGAAATTTGGTCGGACATAATGTGTTCCTTTTGCTATATTAGGAAAAAAGGAATTTTGAAAGCAGCTTTGTCACATTTTTAGCCTGATAAATTTTGTATATCCGCTGCTGATTTACAAGGAAATCGAATGAAAATGTTTGCAATAAGTAAGCACCATTACTAAATCGTTACCGACAACAATTTCCGACCTCGTAAACTACACATTATATGCAATAGATTTTTTAAGAAATATTTTGGCCAAAACAGATAAATAAAGCTTTTAATGATTGTGACGGGCCGCCAATGCAATATGTATTGGCAGCTTTTGGTTTTAAAAAATCGTATCATTGCCCAAACAAAATGTATGTCAGGCGCAACTGTTTACCTAATACCCACCTTTCTTCATGAAAATGCTTTACAGGCGTTACCTGCTTATATTTTAGACGCAGTTGAAAAATGCGAGGTACTTTTTGTGGAGAACGAACGTTCGGCCCGGCGTTATCTTAAGCAGCTAAAAAAAGAGATCGTAATTGACGATTACGGATGGGTTACTATTGGCAAAACCGAAAATGAAGTACTCCAGGCTTTCCGGCAGCAAATTAAGGAAGGCAAAACAATAGGGATCATCAGCGAGGCGGGATGCCCGGGAGTGGCAGATCCGGGTCAGCTGTTGGTTGATGCTGCACAGGAAATGAACGCTGCTGTTGTACCGCTTGTAGGTCCCAGTTCCATTTTGCTGGCGCTGATGGCCAGCGGTATGAACGGGCAGCAGTTTGCTTTTGTGGGTTATTTGCCCATTGACAGCCATCAAAGGATAAAAGCGATAAAAGAGCTGGAAGCCGAATCTCAAAAGAAAAACAGCACACAGATATTTATAGAAACACCTTACCGCAATAATCAAACGCTGGAAGCTTTATTAAAAACCTGCCAGCCGGCTACTAAGCTGTGTGTGGCAGTAAATATAACTGCTCCTGATGAGTTGATCAGAACCAGAACTATCGGCCAGTGGAAACTGGAAAAAACCGACCTGCACAAAAAGCCGGTGATCTTTTTATTAAAAAGTTGATGCAGGTAAATCACTCATCGAAACAATACTGTCAACAATATAGCGTGTATTGCCGCGCCAGGGCAAAACACCGCGATATTCTTTATAATGCAGGTCGAACGATTTGCCGCTGTGTATGGCAAGGCTGTCATAAATCCTTTTATCTGCAATTGAAAAATCAAAATTATTGGATTGGGCGCCACCGCCAACCGCTCCCTTTATACCTACCTGTATCAGCTCCCCTTCGTAGGTTTTAAAGAGCTGCCCTTTTCTGACTACATTTTTAAGCACTCCGGATTTTACACCGTCTCCAAAAACATTATAATACATCCAGTAAGCATAACCGCCACCGATGAGCGCAACCAATAGCAGCGCTATGAAAAAATATTTTGCACAACCGCTCCGTTTTTTCGGTTGTGTTGTTTGCTCAGGAATGGGTTCTATAGGCATAAAACAGGGTTCTTAAATAAATTTTAATAATACAATATTAAATTATTGCATTAAATTTGCGGCTCTAAAAGTACTATTTGTTTTTGAATGAACAATCTTTTGAACCATACCCGGCAATTAAAGCTCCACCCGCTGGTTACAACAGGGGTGTACGCGGTAGGTTTTGATGTGTTTATATTCTCTCCGCGTCCGCAGCGCTTTCGTATAGGCTGACAGGCCATCCTAACGCCAGAGGCACCTGTCAGTGAAAAAATCTCCGGATAAAAAAATTAGGGCAGGCACCCCAAAATACTTTCAAATACGAATAGGTGGACAATCAGGAAATAATTGTAAGAGTAGCACTACCAGAAGATAAAAAATTTGCGACAATCATTACCGATGAGATGGCTTCCTCTGCCGCGGCGCGGGGCACCGGTATCGCAAAACGCAGCCCGGAATATATTGAAAAAAAGATCGATGAGGGAAAAGCGGTGGTTGCGGTTACCGCCGGAGGCAGCTGGGTAGGGTTTTGTTATATAGAAACCTGGAGCCATGGCGAATATGTGGCCAATTCAGGCCTTATCGTGTCGCCCGATTACCGCAAAAGCGGGGTGGCAAAAAAAATCAAGCAGACTATTTTTAATTTAAGCAGGAAGCTTTATCCCGAAGCAAAGATATTTGGTTTAACTACCGGCCTGGCAGTTATGAAAATAAACAGTGAACTGGGTTATGAGCCCGTTACTTATTCTGAGCTTACACAGGATGAGCAGTTCTGGGCAGGCTGTAAAAGCTGTGTTAATTACGAAATATTAATGAGTAAAGACAGGAAAAACTGCATGTGCACCGCTATGCTTTACGACCCGAAAGATCATTATGAACCTGAAGAGACCAAAGCCTTTTTTGAAGAGAATCAATCCGGTCTGGAAAGGTTGCTGCGTTTTAAACAATGGAAGTTTTTAAAACCTTTTCTCAGAAGAGAAAAGAACGGAGGTTCCGGTATTAAAGTATTTTTTAATTCACTGTTTCACTAAAAATAAATTATTCGATGGCTAAAAAAGTTGTTTTAGGTTTCAGCGGCGGTTTAGATACGTCTTTTTGTGTAAAATACCTTACCGAAGAAAAAGGATATGAAGTATATAGCATTATTGTTAATACAGGCGGCTTTAGTAATGAGGAATTGGAAAATATAGAGCGGCACGCCAAAAAGCTGGGTGTGAAGTCGCACAAAACCGTAAATGCGGTAAAGAACTATTATGATTCGATAGTTAAATACCTCATTTTTGGAAATGTGCTCAAAAATGATACTTACCCGTTAAGTGTATCTGCCGAAAGGCTGAGCCAGGCACTGCACATAGCAGAATATGCCAAGCAGATCAATGCGGATGCCGTGGCGCATGGCAGCACCGGCGCGGGCAACGACCAGGTGCGCTTTGATATGGTATTTAATATCATCGCGCCCCATGTAGAAATAATCACGCCTATCAGGGATTTAAAATTGAGCCGTGAATCTGAGATCGAATACCTGAAGAGCAAAGGGGTAGAGATGAACTTTCAGAAAGCTGTTTATTCAATAAACAAAGGGCTGTGGGGCACCAGTGTGGGTGGACGGGAAACTTTAAATTCCAGGGGATTATTGCCGGAAGAAGCCTGGCCTACCCCTGTTACAAAAAGCGGCACAGAAGAAGTAGGGCTGGACTTTGAAAGGGGGGAGCTGAAAAAAGTAAATAACCGGGCATTTGATCATCCTGTAGAAGCCATCCGGCACCTTCAGTCCATTGCAGGCCCTTACGGTATAGGAAGAGATATTCATGTAGGCGATACCATTATTGGTATAAAAGGACGTGTTGGTTTTGAAGCCGCTGCGCCCATGCTGATCATCAAAGGGCACCATGCTCTTGAAAAACATGTGCTTAGTAAATGGCAGTTGCAATGGAAAGACCAGATATCCCAGTTTTACGGCACCTGGCTGCATGAAGGCCAGATACTGGACCCGGTGATGCGCGATATGGAGGCTTACCTCGAAAGCAGCCAGCGCAATGTAACCGGAAAAGTGTACATACAGTTATACCCATACCGCTACCAGGTAATTGGTATCGAAAGCGATTTTGACCTGATGAACAGCGCATTTGGCAGCTACGGAGAAATGAATGCAGGTTTTACGGGCGACGATGTGAAGGGTTTTACACGTATTTTTGGGAACCAGACCTCGATTTACCACCAGGTAAAAGACAGTGTGAAAGATAAAAATGCAAGTGAATTTTAATAGATTAGTTCACAGATGACAGATGAAAGTTGACAGCATGGCTTTGGTGCGCCAGCTATCAACTGTTATCTAAAAAAATGAAATGATAAACGTAGGAATTATTGGCGGAGCCGGTTACACCGGGGGAGAGCTGATCAGGATATTGATCAACCATCCCCGGGTAAATATTGCTTTTATTAACAGCCGGAGCAATGCGGGGAAGTTTATTTACGAAGTGCATAAAGACCTGATCGGTGATACGGATTTGAAATTTAGCGGAGCAATATTACAAAATATCGATTGTTTATTCCTGTGCCTGGGTCATGGTGAATCCACTAAATTTTTACAGGAAAATAAGGTAGAAGATCATATCAGGATTATCGACCTGGCCAACGATTTTCGTTTAAAGAAAGACAGCGTACAGGAAAGGCTTGGCCGTACCTTTGTTTACGGGCTTCCGGAATTGAACCGGGAGGCGATTAAGACCGCCCACGATATTGCTAACCCGGGTTGTTTTGCCACTACCATACAGTTAGGTTTATTACCGCTTGCAAAAGCAGGACTACTGAAGGAAATTTATACAACCGGGATAACCGGCAGTACCGGCGCCGGCCAGTCTTTAAGCACTACTTCTCATTTCAGCTGGCGGGCCAATAATATACAGGCTTATAAAACATTAACCCATCAGCACCTGGGAGAAATAGGAGAGTCGCTGCACCAGCTGCAGCCGGATACCGATATTGATCTGAGCTTTGTTCCCTGGCGTGGCGATTTTACACGTGGTATTTTTGTGAGTTCCACCGTTACTACTGACCTGGCCCTGGAAGAACTGTTCCCTTTATTTGAGGAATTTTACAGTGGTCATCCGTTTACACAGGTAAGCCGTTCACCCGTTTTCCTGAAGCAGGTTGTTAATACAAATAAAGCAGTACTGCATCTGGAAAAGGCTGGAAATAAACTGGTGATACATGCGGCACTGGATAATTTACTTAAAGGTGCCAGCGGGCATGCTGTGCAGAATATGAATCTTATTTTTGGTATGCCCGAAGATACCGGCCTCCGGCTGAAGCCGGCGGCTTTTTAACCTGCTTTATATGATGACGGAGAAATTTCGGTTGCTGAAAAAAATCCCATCAAAATGACAAAAATGAAGTACTGGAAAAATACGGGAATATTCCCGTTGTTTTTACCTGCCTGATTACGGCACCTTTACCACAAACAAAAGCACCTCAAATAATGAAGTTAATTAATATAGCACTGATCATTACACAGTTTGCTATTGTTCTGGTAATATGTATTATGTTTTTTCTGATCAGCAGAACCGCGCCAGATATTAAGAACTGGCATCCTGCAAAAGCAACAGAAAGCGTATTGCAGGCTGGCAATGATCTTGCCACGAATAAAACCCAGTAAACTGGTCTGACCGTCCCGGTCTGACCGGTCTTAAAACTCATTGCGCCACATCATACTTTCTACAGGTTTATCGGGCTGGCTGCTGTATTTTGCATTCTTTTTCTGGTTGTATTTTATTTCAATGTCTCCTTCTACAGGAAAATAGATCAATTGACCTATGGGCATGCTTTTATAAACCTTAACAGGCTGTTTTACCGATATCTCCAGGGTCCAATGGCCGCGAAACCCCACATCGCCTTTGCCTGCTGTAGCGTGTATATCAATACCCAGCCGTCCTGTAGATGATTTGCCTTCCAGGAAGGGAACATGGGCTTGGGTTTCTGTGTATTCTTCGGTTACGCCTAAGTAAAATATATGCGGATATAAAACAAATCCGTCTTCAGGTATTTCAAAATATTCTATCTCATTATGCTTTTTGGCGTCTAAAATATGATCTTTATAAGTAGCCAGCCATTTCCCTAAATGAACATCGTAACTATTACTGCCCAGATTGTCCCTGTGAAAAGGTTTAATGATAATAGAGCCTTTATCCATTTCTTCTAATATCCTTAGGTCTGATAGAATCATGAAATTTACAATTTGCTATTTAAGATCAGTCATTGATCAAATTAATTTACTTTGCGCAAAATAAAATGAATAAATGCACAATGCCTGTTTTTTTTCAACAAGATATTAATGCAACCACAAAGCTGGGTATTTGGAAAATAGAAGAAGAAGAGACCTTTTTTAAACAGCTGGTGCCTTTACACCGCGATGTTACGCACAGGCATAAACGGTTGCAGCACCTGGCAGGCCGATTTTTGTTGAAATATTTGTTTCCGGGGTTTCCGTCGCACCTGGTACAGATAGCCGATACCAGAAAACCGTTTTTGGAAAATGAAGCGTTTCATTTTTCAATTTCGCATTGTGGCGATTATGCGGCAGCAATTGTTAGCAGTACTAACAGGGTGGGAATAGATATTGAAATTCCTGTGAGTAAGGTACCGGCCATTCAGCATAAATTTATGAGCGCAGCAGAAAAAAGCTTATTAAACCCCGAAACACTTGATGATTTTACAAAAATATGGAGCGCAAAAGAAGCTGTTTTTAAATGGTATGGAAAAGGAGCGGTCGATTTTAAACAGCACATTCGCTTGTTGGAATACAGAAAGGAAGGTGACCAGCTAAAATGCTTTTTTGCAAAAACACAAACAGAATTAAATATAAACCTGGCTTTGTTTCCAGGGCTTGCATTAGCCTATTTATACACAAAAGTTTAAAACTGTACTGCAGTGAAAGATATAATGCTTGTTTTTTCTTTTTTGGTTTGCAGCGTTCTCATCAATGCACAAACAGTTACGGCTGGTCGTTTAAAAAACGGCGACCTGCTTTTTCAAAACCTGGATTGCGGTGATATGTGTGATGCCATTGAAGCGGTTACAACCGGCTGGCATAACCGGCAATTTTCGCATGTGGGCATTGTGGAAAAGATAAATGATACGATTTATGTATGGGAAAGCATGGGGCCCGGCGTACGAAAAGTTTTATTAGCGCCTTTCAGAAAACGATCAGGGTATAAATTAGCAATAGGCAGACTGAAGGCCCCCTATCAAAAATTAATTCCTGCAGCGCTCAGGTATATACACCGTAATGAAGGAGTGGGGTACGATGATGCTTTTTTGTATAACAACGGCAAATATTATTGTTCTGAACTGATATATGATGCCTTTAAGTATGCGCATAACGGAAAACCAATCTTCAAATTATACCCAATGACATTTAAGCAGCCTCATTCACCGGTGTATTTCCCTGTATGGGTGGAATACTACCGGAAACTAAATATGGCTATCCCGGAAGGTGAGCCGGGTTGTAATCCGGGCGGGCTTTCCCGGTCGGATAAAATAAAAATTATAGAAGAATTTTAAATTGTGTTTTAATAAGCAGCAAAGTTTATGCTTCATCGTTATAATCCAGCAAATTCAGATCCGCATTTTCCAATCCGCTGATGCCATCAATAGAGCCGGTAATATGGGTAGTATTGAGTAATATTTTATCTAAATGTTTTTCTCTCGCCTTCCAAAGTCTTTCCATTTGTATACGCTCGGTATGAATAGATTCCCGCATTGCTTTAAAGCCTTCAATAACTGCTTTTAACTGTTCCTTAAATTCATTGCCCGTTACGTAATCGTATATCATCTGCATCTTATCGCCTTTGTTTTCCTGTTTTTTTTGGGCTTGATATACTTTAATAATACCATCCCGTAATACTGCGGCAACTGCTTTAACTTCGGCAAATGAACATATCCAAACTCCGTCTTTTTCTCCAAATCTGTCCATCTCTTTGGGATACCGGCGGCTGACAAGTATGGCTACATCAGCTTTTGAGGCACGCATATCGGTTTTTAATTTTTCAATCCATTCTCCGCCAAAATTTTCAGCCCGTTTGCTTTCCCATATAATGCGGCCACATGCTGCCCCCATGCTATTGCGCACTATTTGTATGCAGTCGGCGCCACGGACTCCCTTACCTACTTCTTCAATTTTATCAAAAGGAAAAGCTGCTGTGAGCATTTCTTCCAGCGCCAGTTCCTGGCTTTCGCCCTGCAGTTGCATAGATACCTGCTCTGCTTTGCGTTTCATTTCGCTGGCCAGCTTCTTCTGGTCTTCAAGCTGTTTTTCAAGCTCGCGTAATTTAAGCTGGTATTCGGTTTCTTTCTGGGCCGATTTTTCGGCTTCTATTTTTCGCAACCCTTCAGCCAGTTTTTCCCGCTCTTCGCTAAGCTTTTTTTGAATGGTCAGTTCCAGCTCTGCTTCCCTGTTTTTAAATTCATGCTGCAGCTTCAAAAAGGCTGCTTCTTTCTGTCTGGATATTTTTAGCTTTTCTTCATTTTCTTCATTGGCTTTCTGAAGTAACGATAATTTATTTTCAAAATCGCCGGTAATGGTTTTGCGCAACTGTTCTTCGAGTTGTTTTTGCAGGTTTGATCTTTCTGTTTGCACCTTTTGTTGCCAGTCCTGCTCCTTCTTTTGCAATTCGGCCTGGTGCTCTTCAGTCTTTTTTTTCTGCCACTCTGCTACTTTGGCCCGCAGCTCTTTTTCCACCTCCTCTCTTATAGCTTCATTAGGCTCAAACTCATTACCACAATTTGGACACTTTATTTTTGCAGACATAATTTATACAAATAAGGGTCTACAAAATACTAAATACCTGTCAAACCATAAAACAATAGCCACCCGGTAATAAGGTGGCTATTGCAACTTAGCTAAAAGATCACTGGCTAAGCATCTTGTTCTTCTTCTGCTTTTATAGCATATTGTTTACTGTTCAACAACTCTTTATCAGTAATTGCATAAAAATTACTGTTAAGCGCGCTGAATTGAGCGGCTAATGATACTGTTTTGTCAGCACGTATCAGTGCGCTGGTCTGTGTTGTATCTGGTTTGCTCGTTGTGTCTTCTGTTGGAGCAGGTGTTTGTGTTGTGTCTGTGGGTGTGGCTGTAGTATCCGTTTGAGCCATTACTGATCCAACCATAAATGTTGAGGCGGCTGCCAGTACAAACTTTGTTGCAATTTTTTTCATCTTCTTAAGGTTTTTAAATTTTTAGAAAATAGCATTGCCAAAACAATGCATGGTTTAAAAAATGTATATATCTGTAAAACGGATTATTATTTTAGATATTATAAAAAAATAGTTAATAAAATCATTATAATATTATAAAATATATCTTAAAAAGCACTTTTTATTGAAAAATATATAAAAAGAATCCCCTTATTGATTTATTCAATAATACATTAAAAAATAAATTATATTTTGAAATGCTGTGCTGTTTCCTTCTGCGGTTTTAAAAAATGCCCTTGTATTCTCTTATATATTTATTATTATTTTTAGCCAAGAGGAACCTTTGATGAAATTTTTCAGGCCTCCTTTGTGTAATTTAAGCCTGAAAAATTTCATGTCGGTTTGATTTATTCCCTGATTTTATGCAAATAAAAAATCCTGCTCAAAAAGCAGGATTTTTTTAAAATTTAATATTCTCAAATATCAGGCCAAAGGCTCCAGGTATTGAGAATAAGCGTATCCTTCTTCACCGTCTTTGGTGCGAACGCTCCACCACTGATCGTTAGCTTTACTGATCAGTGTTATAATTTCATCCTTGGCGGCTTTGCCAACAATTGGCTGGTCGGTACCCGGACCTTTCCTGATATTCAGGTTGGTAGATTCGGTCGCTACCCGAACCTGGGATCCTGCTTCGGCTTTTGCATTAACGTTCAGCACCAGGTCGGCACTGGTAAAATTAGGATCGATCTGGTTGTAGATATCCCACAACTGATCTTTAACAGCGCCGCTGGGCGCATCCCCGTCAATGTATAAAACACTATCCTGCTCACGCACCTGCAGGTTGCTTACCCCTGCGCTGGTAGCCGCATCAATAAGCGCTTTGTATTTATCTTGTAAGGCCATAGTCATTTAATTTTTAAGATTGGAATTATTTAACGGTTAATGTGTTTTCTACCTTTTTAGGTTTTAGCGCATGTACTTTTTGCATCAGCTTGGGAAGTTCAGCTTTTTTAATTTCGCCGCTAAGCGTTACTACGCCGCCTGAAACAGTTGCGGCAACGGTTGGGTTGTCTTTAATCGCATCTCTTACAAGATTGGTTAAAGAATCATCGGGGTTAATAACCACGGGTGCCGGCGCTTCAGCAATAGCTACTGTTGTATTGTTCTGTACGCTTTTAATGCCCTGAACGCCTTTTACGGCAGCTTCGGCCGCGGTTTGTGCAGCTGCATCCTTAAGTTCGCCAGACAAGGTGGCTACACCGTCTTTTACTTCTACAGTGGTGCCTGCCAGCTCAGGATTAGCCTGCAAAGCCGCCTCAGCAGCAGTTTTTAGATCGGCATCGCTTTTACCTTTACAGGCAGGTAATGCAAATGTGAATGCAACGATAGCAATCATCGCCAAAATTCTTTTCATTTGTTTTTAGGTTTTAGTGATTAAATTTTTTTGCTTTACGAATATAATCGAAATAAGTGCCAAACTTCAAAAATCAAAATGATATTTTACGAATTATTTTAATGTTAACGGATGAGACGGCCTGTTTTTAAACGCCTTTTTCTTCAAGCTCGATAAGCAGGGTAAAGATCTCTTCATATTTTTTTTCAAGCACTGCATTTTCCTCGTTTACTTTTTTGAATTGCTGTTCGAGCGCTAAAAACTTTTCTTTGTCGGCATAAAGAGCCGGATCGGCCAGTTGCTGCTCCATTACTTCTAATTGCTTTTTATTCTTATTCAGTGCTTCCTCGGCCAGCTGAAATTGCTTTTGTTGTTTTTGCAGCGCTTTCTTATGTTCTTTATTAACAGGCTGGTTTTTCTGCGGTATATCAGCCTTTTTTTCCTCGGCTGCGGGCGGTGCTTCTTCTTTTTTACTGGCGGTATTTTGTTGTTTGGCCAGGCGTTCGTTCCAGGTTACCCATTCGTCATAACTTCCTTTAAATTCTTTTATCTGGTGATCTGTAATTTCCCAGATCTTATTGGCAGTTTTGGAGATGAAATACCTGTCGTGGCTCACCAGTACCAGGCTGCCTTCATATTTTTTCAAGGCATCGATCAGCAGGTCGCAACTATGCATATCCAGGTGGTTGGTAGGTTCATCCAGCATTAAGAAATTGGCTTTGCTGATAATGGTTTTAGCCAGGGCTACGCGGGCCTTTTCGCCGCCGCTTAGGACACGTATTTTTTTGTCAGCGTCATCACCGCTGAATAAAAAACAGCCCAGCAATGTTCTTAACTCTGCATCGGTCATTTGGGCGCCGCAGCTGCGCATTTCGTCTAAAATGGTATGGTTGAGATTAAGTGACTCGAGCTGGTGCTGGGCGTAGAAGCTTTCTTCAACATTATGTCCCCATTTTCTTTCTCCGGCAACAGGTTCTGTACCTGCTATAATTCTGAGCAAGGTAGATTTGCCCTTTCCGTTGGCGCCAATGAGGGCTATTTTATCTCCTCTTTCAATTTCAGCTTTTGCATGTTCTAAAATAATATTGCTTCCAAATGATTTGGATATATCGTTTAATTCAACCAGTACCCTTCCGGGCGTTTTGTCTACCCTGAAGTTGATTTTAATGTTGGGCCTTTCGATGCTCACATCTTCTATACGCTCCAGCTTGTCCAGTTTCTTAATAATGCTTTGTGCCATTGCCGCTTTGCTGGCTTTTGCCCTGAACCGCTCTACCAGCCTTTCGTTCTGGCGAATATAATCCTGCTGGTTTTCATAAGCTTTTTGCTGCATTTCTATGCGGATAGCTTTTTCGGTTTCGTAAAATTCATAATTGCCATTATAAAAATGAAGTTCCTTTTGGTATAGCTCCACGATCCTGGTAACCATGCGGTTCAGGAAATATTTATCGTGGCTTACGATCACTACTGCACCCTGGTAATGCTGCAGGTATTTTTCAAGCCATTCAATAGAAGGAAGGTCGAGGTGGTTGGTAGGTTCGTCCAGCAGCAGCAGGTCGGGCTTAGCCAGGATCATTTTTGCCAGTAACACACGCATGCGCCAGCCCCCGCTGAATTCTTTGTAGGGCCTTTGCAGGTCAGCGTTTGAAAATCCCAGTCCCTGCAGCACCTCTTCTGTTGTATGGTGGATATTGTAGCCACCCAAAGTATCCAGTTCATGAAGTTTGTCTGAGTATTCGTGCAGCGTTTTTTCATCGCCGGTTCTTTCAAGTTCTTTCCCCAGTTCTTCGATTTCTTTTTCCAGCTGAAGCACCCGCTCAAAAGCGCTGAGGGCCACCTGTAATATAGATTCGTTGGTGTCAAAACTTAAAAGGTCCTGGTGCAGATAACCTATAGATGTTTCGCGGCTTTTTTCCACCGTGCCTTCGGAAGGAGCGTAGCCGCCGGTTAATAGTTTTAGTAAGGTCGACTTTCCCGTTCCGTTATAACCTATCAGTCCGATCCTTTCATTAGGTTGTATATGCCAGGTGGCATTTTTCACTATTATTCTTGCACCAAATTCAAATGTCACATTTTGTAGGCCTGCCAACATAAAATATAATTTACTACTTTTGACTTTTAGGAAATCTGCAAAATTAATACTTGCAGCGTAGAAATATTTAAGACCCGGACATGAAAAAACTATTATTAATTGTTATACTGGTTGCAGCGGCTTTTTTGATTTATAAATATGCCTTTAAAAAAAATGCTGCCAATAATGAAAAAGAAGCGCCTCGGTCCTTAGCAGTTAGAGCGCACAGCCGGGAGTTCGATCAATCGGTTAATGATATGCTTTCGGGGTATTACGGATTGACAGACGGTTTTGTGAACTGGGATTCGGCAGCAGTAAATACACAAGCTGCCCGGTTAGAAACTGCCCTTAAAGGTGTTAAGACAGATGAACTAAGGAAGGACACGGCTATTTATCAAACAGCCCTGTTTCCTTTAGATAATGCAAAGGGCAATGTTTCAACTATCTTAACCGGCAACGGATGGGAAGAAAAAAGGCGGGGGCTGCAGGAACTGTCTGAAAACCTTCGGATGTTCCTGATAACGATAAAGTACAATAAAGACACGGTATACTGGCAGGAATGCCCGATGGCTTTTGGTGAAAATACAATAGGGAACTGGCTTAGCGCCAAAGCAACTGTTGTAAATCCTTACCTTGGGAGAAAAGACCCTCAGTTTGGAGCCACTATGATTAATTGCGGCGAAACCAAAGAAAAGATTTATTTTGCGACCGATAGCAGCATTAAATAAAATATTGACTCCTTAGCTCAGTTGGTAGAGCTACTGACTCTTAATCAGTAGGCCCAGGGTTCGAGCCCCTGAGGGGTCACCTCTTGGGACAAGTCTAAAAAAGATAGGCTTGTCCCATTTTTTTCCCTGTAACTTACTGGTATTCTGATAGATAAGAGTTGTCGCAGCATTTAATCTTTGAGTTCGATGTTGTGTACCGTCAAATACCAAAAATTCGGGGAACATCGAACTTATTATAGCCCGCTTTTCCTCAATATCCCCATTCTCATAACGCCTGTCAATGTTCGCTACCTTCTTTAAAACAGAGGCTACCAAATCCTTAATTTCAGTACCTACTATGGCTAAGTCATTTAGCCGCTTCTCCAGTTGCTCAATCCTGCCTTTAGTCATCTTCTTTACTTCCTGAAAATCATCGTCCGCCATTTCACCATCAGCGTTCTTTAATAGTGCGTTTTGATAACGTTTGTTCAGGCAATAGAGGATTTGTTTACCTGCCGTAGAATCTTAATGGTTTCTACAGATTCCTGGTTAGGTGGAAGTGGTTTAAGTTGGTTATACGGATGTTCGGAGGAAAAACGGCCGCTTTTAGTCATATAAAGTACTTATACAGGCAATATAATTCATGTAAAGATAAATTAAATTTATTTACATGATAACGTGGTCATGTAAATAACCTTTATATGATAAAATTGGTAAACCTGCAGTTTGAAAAGGGGGGTATATTAAAAAGGTGAATTCATGCGGGTAGAGATATGGTAAAGATAAGGAAAAATAATTAAACCCGCCGTAATTGAGGAGAATATTTCAAAAATACCGACCTTCTTGCTGCGGTTTTAGATTCCGACTTTACGATTTTATTACCGTTCATTTTATTTAAGATTTGATGATATATGCATCACCGGTAAGTTTAATCTTTAGAGATATTTTTCAAAATGAGCCCCTGTTGAGGCGGAGAAATAAAACTTTTATGGATCTTGCACGCTGCCTTATAATTACACTATAATCCGTTAAATTTGCTGCTACCCAAGAAAATTATATATGAGCGCAGATAAGCATGTGGAGGAAGGAAAAAGCCTCAATTTTTTAGAAGAAATAGTAGAAACCGACCTGGCATCCGGTAAATACCCATCTATTGTTACCCGTTTCCCGCCCGAGCCAAACGGCTATTTGCATATTGGCCACGCCAGCAGCATTTGCCTCAACTTTGGGCTGACGGAAAAATACGGAGGCTATACCAACCTTCGCTTTGACGATACCAATCCGGTTACAGAAGAAACAGAGTATGTAGAAAGCATTAAAGGGGATATAACATGGCTGGGTTTTAAATGGAAGCATGAGCATTATGCATCCGATTATTTTGAGCAACTTTATGAGTACGCCCTTAAATTGATAAGGAGCAGGTTAGCTTATGTGGATGACAGCACCAGTGAAGATATCGCTCTTCAAAAAGGGACACCAACTGTTCCGGGCATGCGCAATCAGTATGCCGGCAGGCCAGTTGAGGAAAATCTGCGGTTATTCAAAGAAATGCGTGAAGGAAAATATGCGGATGGACAAAAAGTATTACGCGCTAAAATAGATATGGCATCGCCCAATATGTTGATGCGTGATCCCATTTTATACCGCATCAAACACGCACATCACCACCGTACAGGAGGTACATGGTGCATTTACCCGATGTACGATTTTGCGCATGGACAAAGCGATTCCATCGAGAAGATTACGCATTCCATTTGCACGATGGAGTTTGTGCCGCACCGGGAAGTATATGACTGGCTGATCAGCAAACTGGAAATTTATCCCTCGCATCAATATGAGTTTGCCCGCCGCAACCTGAGCCATACAGTAATGAGTAAACGTAAGCTGCTGCAACTGGTGAATGAAAAATATGTAAGCGGATGGGATGACCCCAGGATGCCTACTATTTCCGGGTTCAGGCGAAGAGGGTACACCCCTGCAAGCATCCGCGATTTTTGTGACCGCATAGGCGTTGGCAAGAGGGACAATGTGGTAGACCTGAGCCTGCTGGAGTTTTGTGTGCGCGAAGATCTGAACAAAGTAGCGCTTCGCAGGATGGTTGTTTTCGATCCGGTAAAAGTGGTGCTCACTAATTATTCGGAAGCAGGAGAAAGGCTTACGGCTGAGAACAATCCTGAAAACGAAGCTGACGGCCACAGGGAAATAAGTTTTAGCAAAGAGTTGTTCATAGAGCGCGATGATTTTATGGAAAATCCGCCTAAAAAATATTTTCGCCTGGCGCCTGGCCAAATGGTACGGCTTAAGTATGCATATATTATAAGGTGCGATGAGGTGATCAAAGATGCCGATGGAAATGTGACCCAGCTAAACTGCACTTATTTTCCCGAAAGTAAAAGCGGCAACGATACCTCGGGATTAAAGGTTAAAGGTACCTTGCATTGGGTGAACGCAGCGGACCATATCCATATCCGGATAAACGAATACGACAGGTTGTTCCGGGTAGAGGACCCATCCGGCGAAGACGGTGATTTTAAAGAGTATATTAATCCCGATTCACTAAAAATAATACCTGCTGCCCTGGCAGAACCTGCTTTAAAGAACGCTGAGATTGAAGACCGGTTCCAGTTTTTACGCATGGGCTACTTTACCCTGGATAAAGACAGTACTGTGGATGATCTTATTTTTAACCGGACGGTTACTTTAAAAGACAGCTGGGCTAAGGCGGAGAAATAGGCAGCCTCCAATGGACAAATCAAAATTAAAGAAGACATTTGTTATAGTTGGAATACCGGTATTATATGCCGTTGCTTTGCGATTGTTTTTTGGCATAAAAGCCTGGAGTGATTTATTCTCTGTAATGTCTGTTACATTCCTTTTTTGTCTTCCGACAATAGTTGGTGCTTTGACCATATATTTTTCGAGTGAAGAAAAGGTAAGGAAATTCTGGTATCGCTTTTTTGTTCCCTGGATTCCTGTTTTTGTATTTTTCCTTATAACACTTTTAGTATCATTAGAAGGCTGGGCCTGTTGGTTAATGATACTTCCGCTTTTTCTTTTGGCAGCATCAGTTGGTGGACTGATGGGCGGACATTTCAAACTAAGAAAAACAGACAATAAGATTTATATTTCAGCAGTAACGTTTTTGCCGTTTTTTATCTCGCCAATAGAAAATATGATCGGCACAATTCCGGGAACTTATGAGGCCTATACTTTTATCGATATAAGTGCTTCTGCCGACAAAATCTGGAATAATATAACAAGAGTAAAAGCAATCGATCCAGGCGAAGACAAAGGCTGGCTGACTCAGTTTTTAGGTATGCCAAGGCCAGTTGAAGCAGTTCTTAATTATAATGGTGTTGGTGCAACGCGGGAAGCTACGTTCACAAAAGGACTTGTATTTCATGAAACTGTTCTTGAGTATATTGATCAGAAGAGAATGGCGTTTTCAATCAAGGCAAATCCATACGAGATCCCATCAACAACAATGGATGATCATATTATAATCGGAGGACAATATTTTGATGTCTTAAACGGAACTTATGAACTTGAAAAACTAAATGATAAAATATACAGGTTGCATTTGTATAGTCATTTCAAGTTGACAACTAATTTTAACTTTTATGCAGGCTGGTGGGCAAAAAGGATTATGAAAGATATACAAAATAATATCCTGCAAGTAGAAAAGAAACGCGCAGAAAGCGAATAAAATTATTCCCCCCCTCTAAGCAATAATGTGGTCTCTGCAATGCATTGTATAGATTTATTGTAAAACAACCCCGGTATTACAGCACCGGGGCTTTATGTTGCTTCTAAATCGAGTTTTTATCAACCAGTACTTCCCCGGTCATTTCAGGGGGAATAGGCAATTTCATAAATGTCAGGATGGTGGGCGCTATATCTCCCAGCTTACCTTCTTTTATTTGTCCTTGCCATTTATTATCAATAATAAACAAAGGCACAAGGTTAAGGGTATGCGCTGTATTGGGGCTGCCATCCTCATTGATCATATAATCCGAGTTGCCATGATCGGCTGTAAGAAATATTACATAATCCTGTGCCAGCGCTTCTGTAACGATCTGCTCCACACAATGATCTACGGTTTCTACAGCCTTTATCGCCGCTGAAAAAACGCCCGTATGGCCCACCATATCCGCATTTGCGAAATTCAGGCAAATAAAATCGGCTGTCCGGTTGTGTATTTCGGGCAACAATGCTTCCGTAAGCTCGTTAGCGCTCATTTCGGGCTGCAGATCATAGGTGGCTACTTTGGGTGAAGGCTTTAATATTCTTGACTCCCCTTCAAAAGGCAGTTCCCTGCCTCCGCTAAAAAAGAAGGTTACGTGAGGATACTTTTCTGTTTCGGCGATCCTAATCTGCTTTAAACCGTTTTTTGAAACCACTTCCCCGATTGTATTGGTCAGGTCTTCATTTTTAAAGATTGAATAAACGCCTGTGTATTTGTGGTCATACACGGTCATAGTAGTATAATCCAGCTGAAGGCGTTTCATACCAAATTCCGGCAGGTCCTGCTGTGTCAGCACTTCAGTGATCTCACGGCAGCGATCGGTCCTGAAATTAAAACATAATACGTGATCGCCATCTTTAATGGTAGCGACGGGTTTATTGTCATTTCCAACGATTACGGTTGGATTGATAAACTCATCGGTAATACCCTCTTCATAGCTTTGTTTTACGGCATCTGCAGCAGTAACAGCCGTATCGCCCGAGCCATTTACCAGGGCGTCATAAGCTTTCTGCACCCTTTCCCAGCGCTTATCCCTGTCCATTGCATAATAACGGCCGCTTACGGTAGCAATTTTTCCTGCCCCGATGGTATCAATATGTGCCTGCAGTTCTTCTATAAAATGTAAACCACTCTTGGGATCAGTATCGCGCCCGTCTGTAAAAGCATGCACATACACTTCGGAAAGGCCTTTTTCTTTTGCAATGTCCAGCAGGGCTTTCAGATGGCTGATATGCGAATGTACGCCCCCGTCGCTCACCAACCCCATTAAATGGAAGGGTTTATTATTGGCTTTTGCCGAATCAAGTGTTCTTACCAGTTCAGGATTTTTAGCCAGTTCGCCGGTTTTGATGGCCACGTTAATACGTTGAAGTTCCTGGTAAACAATACGTCCTGCGCCCAGATTTAAGTGGCCGACTTCTGAATTGCCCATCTGGCCTTCGGGCAAGCCTACCTGTTCTCCAAAAGTGGTCAGCGTGGTATGTGGGTATTTATTAAATAATGATCTGAAAAAAGGCGTGTTAGCATTTTGAATAGCATCTGCCGATGCAACTTTTCCTAACCCCCAGCCGTCCATTATCAGGAGAATAGCTTTTTTTTGTGTGGATGACATTTTTTTATTTTGTTGATTATCAATGATTCAATATCTTTAAATGTTGTATTCAAAGTATGTAAAGTTAAAGAATGCGATTTTAAACGATTAAGTATTTTGGCATATTTTTAGCGTTTTTATTGTATAATCATATCAAAAATGAAAAGTTTACTAAGTATATTATTTTTTATCGTTGGTGTATTTACCTCTTCACTGGTTTTTGCACAAAGTATTGACGGTGTTGTAAATGGACTGAAGAACGGGAACGCCACGCAGATAACCGATAATGCCGGTGATAATTTTTCGCTTACTGTGCTGGATAAAAGTAATTCGTACAGTAAAGTACAGGCGCAACAGATCATTAAGGATTTTTTTAGCAAAAATGCCGTTAAAGGATTTGATTTGAAGCATAAAGGAAATTCACCTAACGGGCAATATGCTATTGGTACCTTATCTACCTCCGGCGGTAATTATCGTGTTAATATTTTTATGAAGAAGGAGGGCGCCAAAGAAGTGATTAAAGAGCTGCGGTTTCAATTAATTGAGTGATAAACATATTTTAATTAAGTTTGAAGCCTCCTGCACGGGAGGCTTTATATTTTTTATATGGATATAGTATTTCAACAAAAACTTGAACATTTAATTGATGAAGCGCTGAAAGAAGATATTGGCAGTGGCGATCATTCGACCCTGTCCGCTATCAATGCCGATGAAACAGGCAGGGCCGTGCTGAAAATAAAACAGGACGGTGTGCTGGCAGGGGTTGAGGCAGCTAAATTTATTTTTGAATACAAAGAGCCCGGCTGTGTTTTTGAAATATTTAAACAGGATGGGGAGCGCATGAAGGCTGGTGAAAAAGCCTTTGAGTTATCGGCTCACGAACATACGATCCTGCAATGTGAACGGCTGGTGCTGAACTGTATGCAGCGTATGAGCGGGATTGCGACGCTTACCCGCCAGTACACCGATAAGCTGAAAGGCTATAAAACAAAATTGCTCGATACCCGCAAAACCACGCCTAATTTCCGTTTGCTCGAAAAAGAAGCAGTACGCATCGGCGGCGGCGTAAATCACCGGTTCGGATTGTATGATATGATCATGCTGAAAGATAACCATATTGATTATGCCGGCGGAATTGAAAAAGCGATTAACAAGGCCTACGAATATATTCAGAAAAATAACCTGGATATAAAGATCGAAGTGGAGACCCGCACACTGGATGATGTGAAAAAGGTTTTGGATGTGGGCGTGGGTAAAGTATACAGGGTAATGCTGGATAATTATACGCCGGACCAGATCAGTGAAGCCCTGAAATTAATAGATGGCGCTTTTGAAACGGAAGCAAGCGGTGGTATCAATTTAGATACGATTGAAAGTTATGCCGCCACGGGTGTAGATTTTGTAAGTGTGGGCGGGTTGATACACCAGGCGCGGAGCCTGGACCTGAGCCTTAAAGCAGTTGTGTAGGAGAAGACCGGAAGACGGAAAGTCGGAAGACCGGAGTCGGAAGTTGCTTAAAGCATAACCTGTAACCTGAAATCTAATTTTTTATGTCAAAAAATAAATCCAATAGTCCTTTTGTTTTCAGCACCGATCCTGATTTTAAATTTGATGATGGTGCCGAAGCTATCCAAACCCTGTCCCCGGCCGAACAGAAACTAAGGCTACAGTTAGAAACCAGGCACCGGGGTGGAAAAACCGCAAGTATTGTTACAGGATTTACAGGTACTGAAAAAGACCTTGACGACCTGGCCAAAAAACTAAAATCTTTTTGTGGCACGGGCGGTTCAGCAAAAGACGGAGAGATCATTATCCAGGGCGATCACAGGGACAAATTGCTGCAATGGTTGTTAAAGAACGGTTATTCCAATACTAAAAAAAGCGGGGGTGATAGTAAAAGATAGTGTTTCGATGAAAGACTACTTAAAAAATCATTATTTTTACGAAAAGCAGTTTGGTATGAGCAACATGATTTCTGCAGGTATCATGGTTAATGTTGAGGTATTCTATCAGCCGGAATACAGCAACCCGCTGCAAAGCGAATATATGTTTGCTTACCGCATTACCCTGGAAAATTATAATGCCTATCCTGTAAAATTACTGCGCAGGCAATGGTATATTTTTGACAGTAACGGCACATACCGCGAAGTGGAAGGAGAGGGAGTTGTAGGCGTTCAGCCTGTTTTACAGCCCGGAGAAAGCTACCAGTATATGAGCGGATGTAACCTTTGCACCGATATGGGAAAAATGAAAGGCGCCTATGAAATGGAAAATCTTAACCTGCATAAAAAATTCCAGGTACTTATTCCCGAGTTCGAAATGATTATTCCGGCAAAAGCGAATTAGCGCTTGTTTAAAAACTCAGTCAGCTATTTTCTTCTTAAATACAGAGCTGTTGCCTGTGTATTTATATAAAAAAGGAAAAATAAATTTTATAAATACTAAATTTATTAGTATTATTGTGCTAATTATTTTAGTAAACAGGTTTGTATGGCATTGCACCCACAAATAAAAACACCGGCCGTTGCTGAATACCTATTATTAATTGAGCCCCGTAAAGATCTGGGTGATATGATGATGAAAATCAGGCAGGAGTTTTGCGATAAATACAAATGTCCTGAAGCCATTATGGGTAAGCCGCATCTTACCTTGGTTAATTATGCACAGTACACAACGTTCGAGAGCCGTATCTGTCAACGGCTCCGGACCTTGTCTTTGCAAACGGCGCCCTTTAGTATTGAGCTGGAAGATTTCGGATCATTTCCCACGCATACCCTATTCATTAAAGTGGTTACGAAAATGGCTATTCAAAACCTGGTTAAGAAAATGAGAACGCAGTTACAGGGAATGATGCAGCCGGATAAAGACAATAAGCCTCATTTTATTATGGAGCCTCATATTACGATCTCACGAAGATTAAAACCCTGGCAGTATGAGCAGGGATGGCTGGAGTACAGTAATAAAAGATTTTCAGGAAGGTTTATTGCAACAGGTATGATCCTGTTAAGAAAAGAGCCGGGTGCGAAAAAGTATGAGCTTCTTGAAAAATTAGAATTTCAGAATATACCTGTAAGCGCTTCGCAGGCGATGCTGTTCTGATATAATACAGGGGTAGCCAGCTGATTTAAGATATTCTCTACTCTTTTAAAAATAATTCATGAAATGCCATAAGATAAGTATCCTGCCAACCGGAAATAAATATCGGGCATTCCATGTGGCCAAACTCAATAAAAAATATGCACATGAAAAAGAATTTACAGCAGGACCATTTTAAGGTTGATATTACTGAGAAAGATGAAACAACTCAATACTTAACGGGTAGGGGCGCCCAGTTTAACACGCAAAACCGTTTTTTAAAGAACCATCTTGTGAAAGAACAGATTGAGGCAATTGATGACTGGGACGAACACAATATTGCTACCCAATATATAGAGCAACAGGCAAAAACAATAGTGAATAAGGTTGATAGTCCGGATGTAGGTATGGCGTACAGTATGAATGCTTATGCAGGTTGCGAGCATGGCTGCATTTATTGTTATGCCCGCAATGTGCATGAATACTGGGGCTACAGTGCTGGGCTTGATTTTGAAAGGAAAATTATTGTTAAGAAAAATGCTCCCCAGTTGTTGCGCAAACAATTGATGCATCCGAAATGGGAAGTAATGCCTATAATGCTAAGTGGCAATACGGATTGTTATCAGCCTGCCGAGCGCAAATACAGGCTTACACGTGGCCTGCTCGAAGTGTGCAACGAGTTTAACCAGCCTGTAGGTATCCTTACCAAGAACTCAGCAATATTAAATGACAAAGACGTATTGCAGGAGATGTCAAAAAAAAATCTTGTACGGGCGATGGTGTCCATTACTTCTTTTAATGAAGAGCTGCGCAGGGTAATGGAGCCGCGCACGGCAACAGCAATGCAGCGCCTGAAAGTGATTGAAGCATTAAGCAATGCCGGCGTAACAATGGGGATTATGATGGGGCCTATGATACCGGGGCTGAATGAGCACGAGATGCAGCGTATCATGAAAGCTGCATCAGAGGCGGGTGCCACTTTTACGGCCTATACTTTTATTAGGCTTAATGGTGCGATAAAATTTCTATTTCATGATTGGTTATACAAAAACTTTCCGGACCGGGCTGACAGGGTATGGCACCTGATCGAGCAGAGCCACGATGGAAAGGTGAATGACAGCCGTTGGGGATTGAGAATGCGCGGCGAAGGCAGTATTGCAGAAATGGTAGCCCAGCAATATTTGAAATATGGAAAGATGTATAAAATGAATGAAGGGCGTACAGGCCTTAATCTTTCTGGTTTTAAAAGGCCGGGTCAGCAGTTCTCGCTGTTTTAAAGACAGGCGTAACAAAAAGTTAAAGTGGTTACTGATGCGGGTTGTCTAACTTAGCGGGGCCTGTACAATGATGAAAACCGGCTTCATTCACATATTGTGCATAAATTTATTTGTATCGTATCTGTATAAATTAATAATGTTGTGAAACGCTAATCCCATGCAGTATCAAACAAAACAATGGAGGAAATTGACGGGCGAGTACCTCAAAAGCTACATTGAAGACGAGGTACAAGGCGCAATACTCCGGGAAAAAGAGTTAGGCCATACACTTAAAGTGTGTATCGGAACCGATAGTCAGGTAAAGGGCTCCGAGACAGAATTTGCAACAGTCATTGTTTTTATCCGTAAAGGAAACGGTGGTTTTATGTATTTGAATAATGAAACCACAAGAGAAAAAATGAGTATTAAACAAAGAATGATGACTGAAGTTTCAAAAAGCATTGAAGTAGCCTATCATTTAAGCAGTGTATTTACCACTCATAATGTGGATATGGAAGTGCACATTGACATTAATACCAGCCCGCTTTATAAAAGCAATGATGCGCTGAAGGAAGCCATAGGTTATATAACCGGTATGGGCTTTGCATTTAAGGCCAAGCCCGAGGCTTTTGCCAGCTCGTGCTGCGCGAATAAAGTAGTGCAGTAAAGAATATTGATCATTGAAAATTGTTTATTTCTGTTATCGTTTTGCTTCATGATGGACAACTGACAGTTGACGTAACAGCAGGTATTTTACATGCCGATCACAATGCTGAAGAATTTCCGCATCTCGAAAACAGCAAAATATTGCTGAACCTAATTTTGCGTTATTGTATATTAATACACCCGGCATTTCCTTTAAAAATGAAATTATTATTGCTGTTATTTGGCTCGTTTTTCTCTTTCGTTGCTGCGGCGCAGGAAACAATTGATATAGGTACTAAATATCATTTATATTCCAAAATGCTTCATGAAGAAAGAACCGTGAGCATATCGCTGCCCCCGAGCTATTATAATAAAAAATATGCACCTGCCCACTATCCTGTTCTTTATTTGCTGGATGGAGAAATGGCTTTCGACTACTATGCGGCCATTGTCAGGTTTTTAAGTAAAGGCGTATATGCGCATATCCCGGAAATGATTGTTGTGGGTATTAATAATACTGACAGAACACGCGATCTTACACCTACCCGGACTTCTATAAAATCTCCTGACGATAGCACCAAAATTTTGTTTGCTAACAGTGGCGGCGGAGAAGCATTTATACGCTTCATCGGCTCGGAACTGATGCCTTGGGTGGATAGCAGCTTCCGAACTGCAAACTACAAAATATTTGCAGGACATTCTTTTGGCGGATTGGCTGCTACCCAGGTTTTATTACATCATACCTCGCTTTTTAACGCCTATCTTATACACGATCCGAGCCTTTGGTGGGATAACCAGATCCTGGTTGCCCAGGCGGGTAAGGTTTTCTCCGGAAAAAACTTTTATAAAACAAGAGTGTATCTGTCACAGGCCAATAATAACGAGAAAGGCGCTTTTGATGAGCATTTTGAAAGCATTAAGAAATTTAAACAGCAGTACGATACTGCACAAAACAAAACAGTAGCTTTCCGATACGAGTTTTACGAACACGAGGACCATGGCACATTGCCCTTGCCTGCAGCGTACAATGGCTTACAATTTATTTTTTCGGGGTACCAGGCAGATTTTAAGCTGATCAGTAAGGATAAAGAATTGCTGGTAAATTCTTACAAAAAATTTTCGGAGCAAATGAATTTTACATTCAGGCCTTCGGAAGAAATGCTTCAGTTCATCATTAGGTATTTTAAAGAAAATAATAAACCCGACGAGGCGGAAGCTGTAACAGCACAATACCGTTATTTTTATCCGGGCATTTGAAATCAGTTGGATGTATTTTCCGGAAAGGTTTTTCTTTTAGGGGTTTAATCGGTGCTTTTGCCGGTTTGTGTTGTGCTAATAGAGCAATGATAGTATCTGTAGTCTTTCAGGTATAGCTTTGTTAAAAAACAAAAGAGCCATTCCTATCGAATGACTCTTTAAGCAGCATAATAAGTAGAAATTTATTTTCTGTTTCTATTATTGAAGATACCCGTAATATTCATCATCTGTTGCGCAATCCCACCACACAGGCATGCTCCAAATATTTGCATC
>JASGEW010000170.1:0-35129 GCA_047606125.1 Niabella sp.
ATTTCACTGAACACATCTTTCGTAGCAGCCCGTACATAAACCTTATTGCCTTTTGCTGTAAATGTCATGGCATCATTTGCAGGTTTTTCAGGTTTTGTGGTAACAAATATTACCCCGGCACCTGCTTTAGGGCCGTATACCGATCTGCTTGCAGAATCTTTCACAACAGAGATGCTTGCAATATCATCAGGGTTTAATCTTCCCAGATCCCCATTCTCAACCGGAACGCCGTCTACAACATACAGGGGTTTTGCCCCGCCTGAAACATCAGACGCTCTTAAACGTAATACCGGTTTTCCAGCAATTTTAGTCTTAATATTTACAACTCCGTTTTTTCCTTTCTCTCCATATTCGGATACAGCCGAAGCATCTTTCAGAATTTCTATACTTTGAATATCTCCAGGAGCAAGGTTGTTTATATCGAAAGCCTGCGGCATTTCTGTACCATCTACAACCAAAAGCGGATCGTTGTTAATAGAACCGTTAACCTTATGGAGCTTAATAACCGGTCTTCCCGAAACAGTAGTTTTACCACTGTTCGAAACGATAAGCGTATCCCCGCTTACCAGCTCAATCACATTATGATTATTTTCAGGAAGCGTGTCCTTAGCACGGCTGTCCTGTTGCCTGTTTATGCTGATCTTTGCTTCGCTTTTATGCAGCTCTTTTCTGAAACTCAGCAATAACACGGCCACCACGGGCAATAAAAACATGAATTTTATTAAATGGATTTTAGCACTTTTAATCGTATTCATCATCGCAATACGTTTTTTTAAAGATGAAAAATTAAAATGATTGGTAAAAGCAAACTGCCGGTTACCCATTACCTTAAGCAGCAAATACTGGTATTCCTTTTTATCAAAGCCGTTTTGCAGCACTTTATTATCTGCGATGAACTCAAGATTCTGTCTTACATTGTAGCGTATCAGCCACATAAAAGGATTAAACCAGTTCAGAATACACAACAATTCGCACCAGATAATATCAAGGGTATGCTTTTGCTTTACGTGTACAAACTCATGCCGGATGATCTCCTCCAGCTCTTCTCCGCTGTGCATATCGGTATTAATAAATATAGCATTGCCAAAAGAAAAGGGTGTAACCGGATCGTTGAGCTGATAAATGCAGGTTTGATCAGAAGAGATCAGCTGCGCTTTGGCCTTCATTTTTTTAAAAGCATAAAATCTTATGGCAAACCGGGCAGACAGGATCAATGAAACCAGCAGCATAACAGCAATCGCCCAGTCCCAGTAGGTAAGGGTTTCAAAAAAACCCGGTTCATTATCCTTCGCAAAACCAATCATGGGGATCCATTCCATTACAGCGGCTTGCTGAAGATCCCGTTTTTGCAGGGAAGGCATAATATCAATTAATGGAATAATAAAGCTCAGCACTGTATACCCCAGCAGGTACCAGCGGTTCCAGTTATAAAAAGTAAGCCGCCGTAAAAATAACTGGTAAAAAATATACACAACACTTAAACAAATATTGAGCTTAAGAATATAATCGATTATTGTTGGCATGCAGTATTCAGTTGTTAACAGGTAATAATTGATAATTTAAAAATGAAAGGTGAAAGCGATCTTTATTTTTCCTTTATTTCTTTTTGCCTCCTTCGATCATTTTAACAATTTCCTTTAATTCCTGGGCGGATAATTTTTTTTGATCAACGAAGAAGTTAACGAGCTCTTTATAGGAATTACTGAAATATTCCTTTACCACATTGCCCATAAATCGCTTCTTGTACTCTTCTTCAGAGATAGCGGGCTTATAAACATAAGTATTACCAAAAAGGCGACCCGATATAAAACCTTTACGCTCCAGATTTTTAATTGTGGAAGCTACAGTGGTATAAGGCCCGGGATGCTCCATTTGTTCCATGTACGCCTTTACGTGCCCTTCCCCAACCTTCCATATTGCGATCATCAGCTGCTCTTCCTGCGGTGTAAGTTTTACCATTTATATACGATTTTAAGGCTAAAATACGAAAATATCGTAATTAAACAAATTTTTTATTTCCTTTTAATGCAGCCAATTCCCTCCGGTAAGCATCAATATGTTACCTTAGCAGACAAACCGTTATTTATGAAATATATTTTTACGCTATTTATCTCATTTACAATTATTTTAGCCGTAAACGCGCAGCACCAGCCTTTGTACCTCCAGGAAAAAACACCCCCGCCATCCGTATTACTTTTAACCGACAGTACTACTAAATGGAACCTCAAAGCAAATCTTCAAAAGGATAAACCTTTATTTCTTATCTTTTTCAGCCCAGAATGTGATCACTGCAAACATGAAACAGAAGCATTAATAAAAAATATCAACAAATTCAAAGGCATACAGATCGTTATGGCTACGACTATGCCATTGGGGGAAATGAAGGAGTTCGCCCGGAACTATAAACTGGCACAGTATGATATTACTGTAGGACGCGATATTGCGTACACCATGCCTCCCTATTATGAAATGAAGAACCTGCCTTACCTGGCTTTTTATGATAAAAGCAAAAAGCTGATCTCCACTTTTGAAGGGTCATTGGGGATAGAATCGATCCTGAAAATTTTTGGAAGGTAAGTATCGGAAACAATCTCCGCCGGCAACATTGAGCAGTTGTACTATCCCTATCCATAGCTAACGGTGGTGTACCTGGCGGCCTGTTTATCAAAACCTTTAGGATCAAGCGCATCACAGCTCACAATCACTTCCATGCTTTCCGCATCCCCGTATATATTTGCAAAGGAGGTATCGGCGGCATCATATCCATGTGAAATCCGGATGAGCCCATGATTAGGAACCAGCCTGGTAGCATCAAAAAGAATCCATTGTTTACCAATATATGCTTCAAAACAGGCATGAAAATCCTGGGGCACCAGCCGGTAAGCATACCCTGCATAATAACGGGCTGGAATAGATAAAGCCCTGCAAAGTGCAATACCCAGATGCGCAAAATCCCTGCAAACGCCTTCTCTTTGCGCTATTGTGTCAATAGCAGCGGTACTGGCATTGGTACTGCCTGTTGTATAATCCACTTTCCGGTAAATCCAGTTACAAATGCCTGTGATTTTCTCATAATCGCTTTTAAAATGACCAAACTCTTTTTCGGCAAACTTATACAATCTATCAACCTGGCAGTACCTGCTGGGAAAAAGATAAGGAACCGCTGCTGTATCCATCTTTGTAATGTCGGTTTCCCTGGGTAGCTTTTCAGTATGCACGGCTTTGGGTGAAAGCGACACAAGTGCATTATAATTTATTTTAAAAAGACCCGGCTGACTTACGTGCAACCGCACACACCTGGCCTGTCCCGTACCCGGCACAAAGATTTCCGTTTTCAGATGGGCAGGTGTGGTCAGCAATTGCTCTTCCAGCACCTTCTGAACAGGTGTATGCGCTGCCTGTATATTAAATATAAAAGTAGTCGCAGCTTTCACATTATAAGATAGTTCGCAGGCAACGCGGAATTTCATTAAAAATATTTTAAGTTTTATGGGATCGTGATCTGATCGTTTATGTAATGCCGTTTGAAATGCCGGATCAGGTTTGCTTCTCCGCCTGCTTTTGCCCGAACGCCTTCTCCATCCAGGCATCCGGTATGTCATCCAGCGCCTGTAATAATTTACCGGCCCATAAATCGGCTACAGGTTTCAGTTCTTCATACTCGTACCGGTTTTCAATAATATTAAAACTGTTTTTTTTATAAATAACCACATCAATTGGAAACTCCACATCGTTAGAACTAACCCTTGTTGAGTCGAAAGATAAAAAGCCTGCTTTCAGCGCCAATTCAATGGATGTATCTTCATTAAGCACCCTGTTTAAAATAGCCTTTCCCTGGCCGCTGTTCCCTATAATGGCATAAGGCGAGCCCATCGCCATTTCTATCCAGTTGCCCTCACTGTATAATAAAAACAGCTTATGCTCTTTATCGCCTTTCAGCTGCCCTCCCACAATAGCATTCAGGTTAAACTTATAACCCGCAGCCGCAAGTTCTTCTTCGTCTTCTTTTGATACTCTTTTTATCTGTTCCCCGAAAGCATTAACGGCTTCAAACAATTTGTTATAGGGAATCCCTTCTGCTATTAATTCCTGAAAGTAAGTCAGCGCCTTGTCCCGCACCGAGCGCAGTCCGCTGGTCATTATAAACAGGCAACTGTCACCATCTTCATGCACTGAAACTTTTTTGCGTGTGGTAACATTGGTGCCGGCAGAAATACGTGTATCTGAGATACCCACCAAACCTTCTTTTAATTTAATTCCCAAACAATATGTCATAAAAAATTATAAATGTGAGCCACTGCGAACATCCAAAAATAATATGCTTTAATGTTTTTATGCTATCAATGATAAAATATTTCTTCTGTTTCTTATATTCCGGGGCAAAGAAGGCTGCCTTAATGCAAAAAACCTCCCTAAGGAGGCACCTTATATCAGAGCGTAGTAAACAGGTCTTTTATTGATCTCAGAAAGCCCGGGCAAGCTTCACCTGGCCTCCAATGCTGTTATACAACAGGGCGCCATTATCCCCGGCAAGCCCCAATTCCAAATAAAAATTATTTTTCAGAGGTCTGCGGGCCGATATAAATCCGGAAAACTGGTTCACCGTTGGAAAATAAGGAGGCGGATAAACCGTTCTTTGTGCGCCCAGGCTGGTACCCTCGGGGCTGGTACCGTACGTGCCAAAGTTACGGGAGTAACTAACACGGGCCAGTAACTCCCAGTATTTCCATTGCACAATGGCGGCTGCATAAAATGCATGGAGCCGGTTATTGATAATGCCCTGCGAAGTTCTTGAAGGCAACTCCTGTCTTCCATAGCTTTTATTGGTAAATAAGTTATTACCAAGATTTTCCCCCTTGTAAGTCCACCCGTCATAATAAACATAATTGTTGTAATAATCTTCATCGCCGGATGGTGTGATTTTTGCATTAACGCCTCCCCCCTGGTCTTTGGAACCGATAAATTCCAGCACTATTTTTTTCCAGTATATAACAGGCCTTTCTGTTTTTTTTCGCTGAAGGCTGATTCCCCACAGGCCATCGCCTACATTATTCAAATGATACAATCCGCCTACTTCGTAAAAAAACTGGTGGTAGGCATACAGATAAACATCCTTAAAATCATAGGACAGCGCCTGATCCACCGACCCCAGATGATTGCCCACCTTTGAGCGTATAAGCCCGTTCTGGCCTCCGTAAGTTTGCCCGCTAAATACATACCAGAGGTAATTCAGCCCTTGCAGGTCAAACTGAGGACCGTTAATTTCTTTTTCATTTCCAAATTCCACCTCGTGATTGACTCCGCCATACAGCTTCAGTTTCCAGCCGGGCTTTCCAATGCGCAGGTACAATGACTTTTCATGATAATAGGAATGCAAATGCTTTACACTGTCTAAACGGGCGCGAACCGTTAGTTTGCCCATATCCCCGAAACCAAGATTTCCTTTTACGGCCAATAGTTTTTTGGTGAAGGGGACAGCTGTAAATTCGGGGATGCTTAATTCTATTTTCGGAATTCCCAAGGCATTCCCCGATATAGAATACCCTCCGGAACTCAGCTCAGGATCTACCAGCCCCGTCCGGCTTTTGACCCGGCCGGCCTGCAATTGAAAGGCTCCGTATTTAATGGCTCCAAATGCTTCTATCAGATCCGCAGCTACAAGCTTGCCGGCATTTATCCGTATCTCAGCACCTGCCGACCAATCAAATTTGCTTTTAGCCGTGCGCATGCGGTAAGGCTTGTAAATATTGCCAATAACACTTGCCGATGCGCCGTCTAAAGGAATGCTGCCATACTGATTGGTGCGCATCCAGAAGGGCACCTGGTTATTACTGGTAACCGTTCCTGTTAATCCGACACTACCTTTTACCAGGGCCGAATCCTGCGCAAAAATACTGCTGACAGCGTTCATCCATAAAAACAGGACAATAAGAATACGTTTATTCATAGCTAAAGAGGATTGGAACGGCACAGCGCCGTTCGGTTTTATAAATGTTAGCAGAAAAATTAATCCTTAAAACTGGCAGTGTTATGGTAACAGTAGTACGCTTTATACCAGTCCGCAAAATGTTTTAAGCCTACTTCAAGAGAAGTTGCCGGCCTGTAGTCAAAATCGGCTTCCATATCAGACATATCAGAAAAAGTATTCAGTACATCGCCGGGCTGCATGGGTAAAAATTCTTTGATCGCTTGTTTCCCCAGGGCTTTTTCCAGTGTTTCAATATAGTCCATTAACCGTACCGGGTCGGAATTACCGATATTATATACCCGGTAAGGAACATTTGAAGCGGCAGGGTCGGGGTTTTCTGCGTTCCAGCTTTCCAAAGCTTTTGCCGGGCGGTTAATTACCCTCACCACTCCTTCCACAATATCGTCGATGTAAGTAAAATCGCGGCCCATGTTACCGTGGTTAAACACTTTTATAGGACGTCCGTGCATAATGGCATCTGCAAAAAGCATTGGCGACATATCCGGCCGGCCCCAGGGACCGTATACGGTGAAAAAGCGCAGGCCGGTGGTAGGCAGCCCGTGAAGCTTGCTATACACATGTGCCATCAACTCGTTAGACTTTTTTGTAGCAGCATACAGCGATACCGGATGATTGGCGTTATGATGAGGAGAAAAAGGCATTTGCCCGTTTAAACCATAGACACTGCTGGAGCTGGCATAAACCAGGTGCTTTATATGAGATAATCTTGATTGCTCCAGTATATTAGCAAAGCCCACAACATTACTGTTGATATAAGCCATCGGGTTCTCAATAGAATACCGCACGCCGGCCTGTGCTCCCAAATTACAAACAGCATCAAACCGGTGCCGGCTAAATAATGATGCTATTGCCGGCGTATCTTCCAGGCTTATTTTGCAAAAACAGGCTGCCGGATTTTCAGTGCTAATTATATCTGTATGCTCCGCAATTGCCTGTTTTGCGAAACCCAGTAACGCTAACCTTGCATATTTAAGGTCAACATCGTAGTAATCATTAATATTGTCAATTCCAACTACCTGCCAGCCAGCTGCCAACAAGCGTTTCATCAAATGAAATCCAATAAATCCGGCTGCTCCTGTTACCAATATTTTTTTTGCGTCCATTATATAAAATTAAATGGTTCCCGAAATCGATTATTAAAGGTTTGATTGGCCCATCAATACTAAAAACAGTTTGAGCTTTATTCACTCCCTATTGCATAATAGATAAAGCCCAATTGTTCAAGAAGCTGCCGGTCCAGCAATTTCCGACCGTCAAACACAAACGATGGGCGGGCCATTTTGCGCTTGATCCTGCCCCAGTCATACTTTTTAAACTCATCCCACTCTGTTAATATTGCCGCTGCATGTGCGTTATCCAATGCCTCATAGGGGTCATCTAACACTTTCACCAGCTTCCTGTTTTCCGCTGATGTGCGGCTGCCCAGGTAGTCCAGGTCGGCGTATATCTGTTCGGCAGTTACCTTTGGATCATATACCATTATATTGGCCTGCTCGTGCAACAGGTAATCTGCAACATATATAGCCGCAGACTCGCGGGTATCGTTGGTATCTTTTTTGAAGGCCCAGCCGAGGAAAGCAATTTGCTTACCGTTGATGGTATTGTACATGGTTTGAATCATCTTTTCTGCAAAGCGTCTTTTTTGATGATCATTCAAAATGATCACCTGCTCCCAGTAATCCGCCACTTCATATAAATGATAAGAACGTGCGATGTATACTAAATTCAGAATATCCTTCTGAAAACAGGAGCCGCCAAAGCCTACAGAAGCATTGAGAAACCTGGAGCCGATGCGGCGATCTTTGCCGATGGCATGTGCGACTTCATCCACATCCGCTCCCGTAACCTCGCATATTTCTGATATTGCGTTAATAGAAGATACTCTTTGTGCAAGAAATGCGTTGGCCACAAGCTTTGATAATTCAGAAGACCAAAGATTGGTTGTTAATATCCGCTCAGCGGGAACCCACGCGCTGTATATACCTGCCAGCGCTTCAATAGCCGCATTATTCTCCCCTCCTATTAAAACCCTGTCGGGCGCATGCAGATCTGCCACAGCCGTTCCTTCTGCCAGAAATTCGGGGTTGGAAAGTATGTGAAAGTTTACGCCATTGCCCGTATTATTTAATATATCCTTTAATACCGCAGCAGTGCGTACGGGCAGGGTAGATTTTTCAACAACAATTTTATCCGTGACCGCAACTGCCGCTATTTGCCTGGCACAGAGCTCTATATACTTTAAGTCGGCTGCATGCCCTTTACCTTTACCATAAGTTTTGGTAGGAGTATTTACCGATATAAAGATCATGTCAGCCTCCGCAATAGCCTTATCAACTTCTGCAGAGAAAAACAGGTTACGCCCGCGCGCTTCAGCAACCACAGCCTCCAGCCCCGGTTCATATACCGGCAGATTGCTCAGGTCGCTGTCGTTCCACGCATCAATTCTAGCTTTGTTAAGATCAACTACGGTTACCCGGATATGAGGGTTCTTTTGCGCAATTACGGACATTGTTGGCCCCCCAACATAACCTGCTCCGATACAGGTAATACTTTTTACTATCATATTATTTCAAAATACTTTTTAAGCCGCCGCAAGGCTGCAATTATCCCTTATCGCTATCCATTACAAAAGCTTTCCCCAGCAACGAACGATCTTTTAAATAAATATTACTGCCATCTGATGAAAAGGCGCTTGTGATTTCCCTGCCTGTTCCCATTAAATCATTGAGCACATAAACACGCAATTTGGGCGCGCCCGGTAAAACCGGGATGCCCTTTCGGGTGGTTACAAAAACACCGTATATCTTTTTAGAGACGGGCTGCACGGCCCATAAAAGATCGCTGGAAAAATATGCTGTAGGGCTTTTATATGCACCATTTTTAAAGGTCCGTTCAGGAAGAGCCGTCCCATTCAGATTTTCCCAGCTGGTAAAAGCCCGGATCAGCCTGAAGAATACCGGCACGTCGGTAACGCTTTTATAATTTGGGGCAGCGCCAGAACCGCCAAACCTGCCAAACCAGTTAAACCATATACCGTGAACGGCAAGATCGCCGGCTGCCATCAGGTATTCATTATTACTTGCCAGATCGGGACTTGTATATGCCAGGTTAAAGTAACCAGACAATGGATGCTTTTGTATGCGCTCCTCGGAAAGAAAAGCAGTTCCCGCTGATTCCTGTGCCAGTATATCCGGCATACAAGCGGTATCCGCAGCTTCCATATACTGCAGCCAATCTGTATATAAATTATAAGGCTCCATGATCATTCGGGCATTGGGGTAAATACTTCTAACCGATTTAAACAGTTGCGTGTAATATTTTTTTTTTCCTGTTTCATAGCCGGTTTTATCAGAAGTTTTACCGGTCCAGTAACTAAGTGCCACCTGCCGGCCCTGTTTTTTTTGACTGTTACTCCAAAAATCTCCCGATAGTTGGGGAACATCCCAGGCCAATCCTGCAAATTTAAAAGCAGCATTTGCAACTTCTATTTTTTGAATGGATTTTAATATTTCTGAAACAGCCCAATCTCTTACGTTGCTTTTAGAAAAGTCCAGTTCAGCTGAAAAACTTGTATCGTTAAAAAACCAACCTGTGGCCAGGCTGGCTGGAAAAGCATTGCCCGGCCTGGCAATGGTGCAATATTGATTGTAAAAATTGATTTCTGCCGCAGTATATTTTTTATTCCTGTTGATCAATCTTTTATAGATGCGATATTCCGGAGCTTCTAAATAAAAATACATGCCTGCAGATAACGGGTCTTTTTCCATTCCGTCCTGGTAAAAAATATATTTATAGCCCATATTATGCGCATACAGTAAATTGTCGTGAGGTGTTCCCCGCCAACAGATACCATAAAAATTCTGATACGCATCATTAAGCTCCTGAGCGTTTATACTGCATGAAAAAATCACCAGCAGTATAACCATTTTTATTTGCATCAAACGCGAAAACATCCTTACCATTTTTTACGGTTTAATACTTCTTTATAAACAGCGTATGTGCGCCCCGCAATCTCGCTCCAGTTATAGCGCGACAAATCGTAAGAACAATTAGGTAATTGCACTGAAAGATCCGATTGCAGTTTTTCCGCCAGCTGATCTTCATTGCCCGCTTCGAAATAAAGATATTCAGGCAACTTAACTTCCCGGTTGGCATCGATGCCACTTGCTAAAATCGCACACTTATAACTCATGGCTTCCAGTAAAGAAATGGGCAGTCCTTCATAAAAAGAAGGAAGTACAAATAACCTGCAATGGGTAAAAAGCGCCTGTAAATCGGGACCTTTTACAAATCCGGGCATTACGATCCCATTATGCTTTCCCAGTTGTTTCAGAGAAAGGGAGTAATCAGATTCATGATCCGCATCTCCTGCGATTACCAGCTTATAGCTGCTATGTATGCCAGATTTTTTAAATGCCCGGATCAAATAATCAAACCCTTTCTCCGGTACAAAACGTCCCAGTGTAAAGATATACTTTCCTTTCTCAATACCTGACCTGTCAAGCATATCTGTATTTTCATTTCTCTGAACCGGCGGCACTCCGTTCGGAATAACCGTGTAGTCCTTTTTATGATACCGCCGCTCCAGATGTTTACCGATGCCTTCTGAAATAACAATTATCCTGTTAGCAAATTTCACACCGCACCATTCTCCTGTCTTTAAAAATATTTTTGCCAGCCTGCCCCATTTTTGCCGCTCATAATCGGGCCCATGATGTGTCATTATCACTTTCAGTCCCAGCAACCTTGCCAGGGGCGTTACAAGGTTAGGACCCACCGCGTGTACGTGTAAAACATCCGGCCTTTTTACTGCCGCATACATCACTGCAATAAAGCTATGTATAATTGCTTCAAAACTTTTGCTTTTGGGTGCGTACAAAGTTTTTATGCTGATACCTTTATAACTATCAACTTTATTTGCGGCGGTAACATAAGCGCTCCGGCGTATCAGCTCTATATCTGCCTGGGGTTGTAATTCTTTTATTTTAGGATATAATTCCTCGCTGTGCGTTTCCACTCCTCCTAATATGCCGGGTATGCCCCGCGTACCTGTTACTATAATCTTCATAAATGCTCTTTGATCAGTTGCTGATACGTGTCCCTGAACTTTTGTACTGAATACTGCTCCTGAAGATGCGTTTTGCTGTATTGCCCCATTTCTGTGCGGTTCTCACCAGTGATCAGTTTTTCAAGAGCAGCAACAATTTCATCCACATCTTTTATCGCGGCCAGGTAACCATTCTTTTCTTTTATCACCAGCTTGTAATTATCGCCCACGTCAGTAGCTACAATTGGCAAATCTGCATTCATGGCTTCCATTATAGAGTTACTGGTGCCCTCAAATACGGATGTTGAAAGATAGATATCAGCACGATCTAACAGGTCGGGGATATTCCCCGGGTTAATATAGATCTCAACAAAGTTGTCTAATCCCAGTTCCTTTACTTTGCTGCGAATAACCGCCTCCAGCTCTCCGTAACCAACGATCTGATATATAATGCCGGGATACTTTTTTCGCAACCGGTCCACACACAGTAATGCGGTTGCATAATCTTTCTGTTCTACAAAGCGCCCTACGCTGATGATCCTGACCCTGTCGTCTGTCTTATATTTCACTTTAGGAGCAGCAATATTTTCAAAACAATTAGGGATAACGGTCATTTTATGCCTGTTGAATCCCTTTTCTGCAAAATACTTTTCACCTGAATAGCAGTTCAGCACTGCTTTTGTAGCAACCCGGTTACACAAAAAACGGTCGATAAACGCTTTAGCCGGTGGCAGGTAGGCATTACGTATACCCGTATAAATATTTTGAACCCCTGAAATCTTTCCTGCTGATACCGCGTAAAAATTAGCCGCAGTGAGATAACTAAATACATGCCTGATCTGGTGTTGCTTCAGGTACTTACAAAACTTCCGGAAACGGGCCGGTAAACTGCCCTGGAAAGCCACTACTTTCACACTGCTGCCTTCCTTTAGCAATTGCAGGTATTTGGGCTCCTGGTACCGGGCATTCAAAATCGCATAGTGAACATCACAGCTATCCTCCAGTGCTTTGGCCAGCAAAACGGACTGTTTTTCTGCACCGCCACTGGTAAGGTTTTTAACAAGAATTAATACAGGAGGTACCATATCTATAAACAACTATTTAAAATGCCTGAGTAAAAAATCTTTCTTGGTCTTTGAGCTCAGGTGCTTTGTTTGAATAACTTCTGTTTTGATCTTATCGTAATACTCGTCCACTGTTTTTATTACTCTTGCAGGCACACCTCCTATCACAACATTATCGGGGAAGCTCTTGGTCACTAAGGATTTGGCGCCAATAATGACATTGTTGCCGATCGAAACTCCGGGCAATATCACGGTGTCGTAACCAATATATACATTATTTCCTATAGTGACCTTTCTTATAACATCCCAATCAGGATGCTTTTCTCTAAAAACCCATACACCTCCATCGTGCGTTTCAAAATGTACTTTAGTGGCCGACACATGATCTCCGATGGTAACCAGGTAGGGCTCTGTGCTAAATGTTATTTTATAGAAGCGGCAGTTTTCGCCAACAGAGGCGCCTATCAGCCTTGCCCATTTAACAGGCCTAATGAGCCATAAGGGAAACAATATGAGTTTTTTAATATTCATAATATTTAAAAAGCAACTAATTAAGAACAAACTGGATCAAACGGTTCAGGTCGTCATCCTGCTGCTGCCGCACCTTTCGGTATTGTAATTGCCCCTTCTCTTTCATTGCAGCATACTTTTGCTCATCATTCAAAAGCCACAGGATCCGGTTCTTGATCTCTTTGACAGAATAAGGATCGGCATATAATACTGCTTCGCCGCATATTTCTGTTATAGAAGTAAAAGGGCAGCTGATTACAGGCACATCGAACTTCATGGCTTCTAAAGGCGGATAACCAAATCCTTCGTTCAGGGACATATAAATAAAACAAAACGCATTCTTATAAAGCTCCAGCAGGTAATCCTCATCAACATAATCCAAAAAAATAAACTTATCCTTGTTCTTTAGCCTGCTTAAAAACATAGGGGGATCTGCAACCCCGGTAACGATCACTTTTTTAGATAAACTGTTCTCGGTGAATAGTTCATCAAGCGCCAGCATACTTCTTAAATTATTTTTCACCCACCTGTTGCCGCTTACTAATAAGAAATAATCAGCATATTCAATCCGTGCGGTTCCAGGTTCTTTTTCACCTGAAAAAGAAGTAACATCAGGACTGTAAAAAACCTGGATTGCTTTATTCTTATATTTATTGAAATAAGAAAGTATAGAATACTTTGAATGATTGGAAACGGTTATTACAGTTGTGTTTTTTACTAACCCGGAATAATATTTCAGGAACTTTCTGTTTAGCCATTTTGACAATACGATCTTTGCCAGCAATTTTATTTTTCCACTTCCCCGTACATAGTTCAGGCTGTCAAACCCGGGGCGTGTTTCTAAAAATCTCAATCCATGAATAGTGCTCACAAAGGTCAGGTCGTCCGTAGATATAATGCCGCTTGAAAAATGATTTGGCAAAGCAGAATATAGCAGGGTTATTTTCCTTTCATTGATTATTTCCCTGATCCCTGTTTTACAAATGTCAAAATTAATGATCGCTTTTTCGGTCAGTATCTGCGAGATATAGGGATCAAGCGCCTCATTGCTATCATAAAAAGTGAAAAAATTGTCCGGATTAATTTGCGCATTCCCCACCATTGTAAGAAATACCTTTTTAGCATACTTTCCGCCTCCATGAAAATTGCCTTCTTTATTGGGCTGGGTTGCCGTAAGATCAAACAATATTTTCTTTTGCATAATTAACGAAGTACTACCTGCTTTTTAATTTATATAATTGTATAAAGAGCCAATTGCTAAAGGTTATCAACTTCAGCTTTAAACCAGACACTTTTCTATATTTATTAAGGTATAGTTTCAGGCTGTTATATTCACAATCCAGCAAGAAAAGGGATGTGCGCTGTTTCCTGGTAGACTGGGCGCCCAGGTGAATAACTTTCGCACCAGGATCAAAGACCATGCTATATCCTTTCTGCATGCCTTTTTCAGCGAGTATGGCTTCTTCATAATATAAGAAAGTAGCATCATCAAAATAACCGATCTCATGAAGCCGCCCAGCATTAAAAAACATACAGGAACCGGAAAGAATATCTACCGGGTATGAGGTTGAAATACCGGAACCATTCTGCGTATAGTAATATTTTTTTCTCCATGAGCCGGTCTTGAGGAACCGGCCAAAATAAGATAATCTGAAAATATCCGGATAGGTAGGGCGCCGCTTTGCACAGTTAAAATCCACAGAAACACCATCGCCCTTTAAAAGCAGGGGGCCGGCGCATAATACTTTGCTATCATTGTCAACAATAAGTTTTAGTTTGGGGATCACATCCTCTACAAAAAGCGTATCGTTGTTAAGCACCAGCAGATATTGATACCCGATATTATAAGCGATCTTAAGGCCCACATTATTACCATAAGCGTATCCTTTATTTTCACTATTCTGAACCAATATAATATTTGCATCGATGGCATTCTCTGTAAGCCCGTCATCCCACTGCACAACATTCCACCGCCCCGAAAAATGTTCATTAATATGGGCTAAAGAATTATTCTGACTATCGTTATCGATCACAAATACGGTGAGCAGATCTGTATCGCTGAACTTAAAAATACGCTCCACACATGTGATGGTATCAGTATAATTTTTATAATTCAATATAATTATAGCTGTCTTTATTCTCATATAAAATTGTCCTGACGGATTTTCTTTTTAATTTCGGTTTTACCCGATGGCCCAGCGCCAGTAATATAAATGCCATTTTTGCAAACGTAGAAAACTGGTCTCCTCCCAGTGATTGGATTATATATTTCATTAATAACAGGAAGGCTATTAAACTTACAACGGACAGGCGGCTATTCTTATACAGCTTCTTTAATGCAAAGCATAAAAACGCAAGAAATATAACTAAATACAGAAACCCATACCTGAATATATGGGTAACAAAAGCAATGTCATTGGTATCGATCTGCTGATATACCAGGTCGCCTTTATCGTCTATTTTCTGGGAACCAATCACAAAGCTGAACCTGTTGTTGGGAGAATCTTCATGAATGGTACCCACTCCGAATAAGTACCGGGACTTACTAAACAGGAAGTCCATCCGCTCTCTTAACAGTACCATTCTAAATATAAAAGTGCCCTCAATATCTGTCTGCCTGAGTGAGGCTGCCGAACCGGAAGCAATATTCAGTCCTTTTCCTACTTCGTCTGTGAATGAAGCGTTTCCTGAACTGTTTCTTCCCTGAAATGTATATTCGATAACAGGTAAAAATAACAAAGCCAGTACCAATAACACTAAGCCCGCTTTAACAATTCGGCCCACTTCCCCTTTTATTAAAAAGTATAATGCAACAGCGGCCAGGGTTGCCAGTATCTCTCCCCTGCTTTGCATAAATATAATAACTGCAAAAAGGATCAATATATATATCCAGCGGTATCTCGAACTTTTTTTGCAGAACAGGAAATAAAAAATACAGACCGTGGTTAACAACGGGAAATTTCTAAACCTTGCCAGGCTGCTGCTGCCAGCAGCGCCTTCATCAAAGGCTTTGCTGATCAGCACTCCCTCGATACCAACATATTGCAGCAGATAAAAAACAGCAGTGATCAGGGTGATCACCGATAATACCTTCAAGGCTTTCATAACCGACGGGTAAGGTATTTTTCTAAAAGAAAAATAACTCAGGTATAAAAGCTCCAGCCGCCATACTTTAAGTCCGTAAGTCATATTTTCTGTTCCGGTTGCAATAGTAAAGACCGCCACCACCGTATAATATCCTAGCAAAATGAAAATGATCGCTGCTACAGGGTCTCCCTTTATATTAAAATGCGATGTGTTTTGAAAAAAACTAACAACAGAGCAAATGAGGCACATGCCTAATGCCAGGTCCGGCAATTTAAAGGTTGGCTGCGCAACAAAACCAAACCCCATACTCAATATAAAAAATAAGGCTATGATAAAATAATCATAGTTTTTATACAGGTAGGATACAGCCCCTAATAATGCAACGGCTAAATAGATCACAGTTTTTATATAAATTTTCAGATCGCCTTCTTCATCAGCATATCTTTAAGGTCCCCAATTTTTAATATCCTGAATATCAAAAGGCTTGCTGTATATAAAATAAACCAGACAGTTACTTTAGCAAAAAGATTAACAAGCAGGGTTTTAAATGATAAGGAAAACATAATTGTAACCACTGCCATTAGCGCACCCAAAAGAGCGGGAATACAAAAAGACCTGAATACCTGCAAAGAATCTATGCGCAACACTTCTTTATTAAAATAAAAATAATAGAACGAAACCTGTATTAATATATATATGGCATAACCCAAAATAGCAGAACCCACTCCCAGGTACCTGACGCCCCATGCATTAATTACCAGCGAAACAGTACAGGAGATTGCAGAGCTGAAAACAAGCATCCTTATTTTGCCGGTAGACAATACCAGGCTTGCAATGGGTGAGTTATGCAAAAAAAGCAATATGGTCAATACCCAGGTTACTAACCAGGGGTATAGGCTGGCATACTTTGCCCCTACATATAATTCCAGGATCTCCCGTCCGCCCACTACAAAAGGGATACACAGGAAGGTACAAATCACCGTTGTAAACAGCGTTGTTTTATAAGCGAATGCGTTTATTTTTTCCTGTACCCCTTCAAGTGTTAATTTCGAGGTCATCGGTAATAATATAGAAATAAACATTCCTCCTATAGATATAATAAAGAGCGTTATTGTTTCCAGGATCCTGTATTCTGTCAACATCCTTGTTGTATCCTTTGAAAAAACACCTAAAATAACCGGTCGCAGTTTAGTTGCAGACATCTGAAAAACGCCCATGGCCATCAATGCCATGCTGTACTTAAATATAATGCTGAAATGCGCCCAGTCCCTTTTAGGCCAGCAACCCGAGATCAGTCCCGACTTTTTTGATTTTATATAATATGGAATAACAATAAAGCTGTTGGTGATACAAAACAGCACAAAGTAAATTTCAATATTCAGTTTAAACCACATCGTCATATAAATAATAATGAAATTCAGTACCGTCTTAACCAGGTTAACTTTCTGTATGTATTTGATATCGTGATTGGCGGTAAGCAATTGACTGAACACACTCGTTGACCAGTTCAGAATGGCAAAAAGCGAAAGGATCAGAAACAAGATCTTTAATACTTCTGATTGATGGGGGGTAACTGAAAACATTGTCATTCCGAAAAGCGCTACCCCGATTAGCACCAATGCATTAATAATACCAACTATTCCGTAAAAAGTAATACTGGTGCGGGCGGTTGTATCCAACAGATCCATACGCCTGGATGCAATCCATTCAGAAAAGAATTTAATCGCCCCGGTATTTACCCCCATGTCTAATAATTGTATATAGGCATTCACAGAAGTAGCAAGTGTGATAAGTCCAAAATCCCCCTCTCCAAAATAAGAAAGTAAGAGAGGTACCGATATAAATTTAACGGCCGCATCAAAGATCTTGGCTGCCATACCCCAGATAAAAGAATTGAATATGTACCTTTTACTCATAAGTAGTTGTTCATTTCTGCCACAATATATTTCCTTTAAGTTCTTTTGCAGGCACCCCGGCATATACCGAACGCTCAGTGGTCAGCTTTTTATTAACCAGGGTACCGGCTCCTATCACTGAGCCATCAGCAATAACACTGCCTTTAAGAATCAGGCTGCGGGCACCAATCCACACCTGGTTGCCGATCTTTATATTTGCTGAGCTGTTAATTACTTCTTCTTCCTGTATGATCTTATGAAAGTCGGTGCTCATTACTAAAACATCCCAGGAAAAAAGGCAATGATCTCCTATAATGATCTCGGTACGGTCAGAAGCGGCAATGGAGCTTTTAGCCGTAATCGTGCAACTATGTCCAAAGCTCAGTGTACTGCCCGGCCCGACACTAAAAGAACAACCTTTACCAAAGGTCGCTTTCCCGGCAAACAGCAAATCGCCATGTATATTTAAAACGGTCGCAAGTTTCTTATCAAATAACCCTACTACCGGTTTACCAAACTGAATAGTGGCCATTCCAGACCTATCCGGCACTGCCACTTTTCCTTTCCAGCTGTACATGCTTACTCTTCCATAAAAAACAATTGGCAGTTTAACAGCATGCTTAAAGGACAGGTACCTGAAATTAAAGAGGATCGTAAATATCCAGTTAATAGAAAAAATCGTTTTGATCATATATTCATCCCCCGTTTATAAGTCCATTCAATATTTCAACCTTTTTTATCAATTCGGTTTTTTCCAGTTCCCACCATTTTTGTTCCTCAAGTTTACTGATGATGTCCTCGCTAAACCTGCTGCCAATAAGTTTCGCCGGGTTGCCTGCAACGATCGTATAGGGTGCCACATCTTTGGTTACGATACTTCCCGCCCCAATGATGGCTCCGTTTCCTATTTTTGATACATTCGGTAAAATAACCGCCCACTCCCCTATCCACACATCATGGCCAATTGCCAGCGGCGGCCGGTTCAGCGCATCTGTTTTAACATATCCTGCAACAGGGTTATACAAAAGCGGATGAGAAGTAAAAGTACCCTTCGGATGGTTGGCCCTGTATATCTTCACTTCCGAAGCGATGGAGCAGTAATTACCAAATGTGACACCTGCAGGTATGTTCTTAACGGAAAAGCAGCCACCATAAGTTCCATAACCAATTTTTATTCCCATTCTTGAATAAATAGCTCTTATGGTTGGAGAGTACATCTGCCCCCCTTCCCGTTTTATAATGTATTGTTCTATTTTACCCCGCAGCAATGCCGGAGCCTTAAAATACAGCTTAAGTAAAAACTTATTAATCATCAAAATTTATTCAATCTTTTATATGTACCCAGAAATTCCTTTATAAGTGAGGCAAATTTTACCAGTCTGCCGTTTTTGTAAACATGCATGTTCTTAAAATTTAACCTGACCCTTTTTGATAAATAAAAAGCGAATACCCTGGCTCCGATTTTTGTCCTCCTGTTATATTGATAAGGCTGCATCAGCCTGATTTTTTCAATACCCAGTTTTTCTAAACAAACAGTTGCATCAGCCTGGGCCTGCTTTAATATTGCCACCCCCCCGGCTGTCCGAGCTATGATTAGGCTCTGGCCGTCTTTTTCCGAAAAATCAGGATAACCATCATTTGTTTCCCAGGCATCCCCAACAGCAATATCAGCTTGAATACCGATCCCATCCGGACATAACTTACATCTTAATTTCAGGTGTTTATTTAAGGTTTTACCCCATGAATCGTTATAAGTTTTTTTATAAACAGTGCCCGAATCATCCTTAAAGGAAAAATAACCGGGCCAGCCATTTCCCCTGTATACCAGGTCTTTCACCGGCCTTACCGCCTCAAATTCATCAATAATGGCCGAGGTTCCTTTTAAAGATGGCATTCCTGCACAAATGATCGACACCGTCAGGTTAAACCTTAACTTATATTGCGGAAATGCATTTAAAAAATTCTTTAGTGCAGATACGTCGCAGGGCTTGCCTACAAACAGATAACGTTTCTGATCCTGGTTTAAGATATCAAAGATCCTGTTGAATATATAGGCCGGGGCATACCTTGACGAAGCACAGGCTAACACCTCTTCCCGTGTGTAGGACACTTTCAGGCAATTACGTTCATAGTCCTCCGAATCGCCACCCACCTGTAATACTCCGTCTACAATACCCTTATCAAGAGCATAGATTGCCAGTCCGCTTATGATACCTCCTGACGAACCCTTCCTTCTTGCATTGTTATCTTTGGAATACCCGGACCACAGTTTTTCTATATGGCCCCAAACACTTTCTTTATCAGAAAAGCCGATGTCGTTTACTATATTAAGGCCGGGACATATTTTCTCTATTACAGCTTCGTTACCGGCAACATCCATTTTTATTTCAGGATGAATGAACCCGTCATTTCCCAGCTTCATCTCCACCGCCTGCCGGCCACACACACTTTCACACAAACCGCAGCCTAAACAAAGGCCGAGCTGATCAATCTTTTCTATTATGGAGGAATATTTCATATAATGTCTCTTTAAGCCAGTGTCTGGTACAATATATCCTTTAGCTTTTGAAGCCTTGGCTTTATGATCTCCTTTTCACTTTGCTCTATATTATTTTTGAGAGCCGCCCTGTTAATAAATCCTTCTTTTATTGTATTAAAAACAACCTCGGTATCGCTGTTCACGCAATCTCCCAGCCACGTATATTGGAGCGTATCGCAAAACAATCCGTTAAATTTTCTGCTGTAAGCCATAGGCACTACAGGAACACCGGAAGAAAAGGCAGCAATGCAGGCATGCATTCTGGCACCGGTAAAAAAATCCATTGCACTGATATAACTTTTAGCCTCGATAGGGCTTTCAAACTTTGGAGACAGGATCACAGCCGGATATCTTTCCTGGATTTCAACAGCCACTTTAGAATCATCTTCAACAGGACTATTTACGGGGATCACGTGAGAAATAATGTGCACCAGTATTTCGTCCATCCCGCTGAAATGATCCAGCACTTTTGTGATTATTTCCCGGTAGTCCGTTTTCATATTAAACTGATTATCCCCGGTGTATCCTCCATTCCAGAGAAGCCCGGAAATATTTATCCCGACATTTACTTTTCCGTTCTCCAATTTTCTTCTTTGAAAAGGCATATAAAATGCCATATCCATTAGTTCACAGATCTTTTCTTTTGGTAAAAACCCGGCTGTATAATCATAGCTCTTTTTATCACGGCTCAAAACCATTTCAAGGCGCTTCATGATCCCTATGGCTTCGTTTTGCTTATCAGCGTTTTTAAAAGGCCCGATCGTCTGCGGCAGCAGTATTTGCTTTTTTCTTAAAAGGTTAAAAAGTTTCTTGGAATGAATGATCCTGTAATAACGCCTGTCTCCGTAAAGGTCTGTGAAGCTGTCCCCTTCCGCCACATCAAAAATATAATCGAAAGAAAACAACTTCATAATATCATATTGTCCGGGGCGCAATAAGATCTTTGCAAAAGATTTCCAGTTAAAATAATCGAGGCCGATGATATTATCGAACCCGATTGTTTTTCCATTTATATTAACAGCGTCTTTACCTCTTTTATAGCTTCCGATAAAAGTAATTTCACCTTCGATATTGTTTTCATCAAGAACATCCCGGATCAAAGCCATTGATGAATACGCCAATGCTGCAACACCTAAATTTTTATTATAGGGATTAGCCCACACAATTGCAATTTTTCTTTTTTTCGACCGCATATTTTTATAAATTAATAGTAGACAACCGAAATATAGAGCTTCATAATTTTTACGCGCTCCCTGTTGATCTTTCTAACCTCAGCAAAGGCAATAAGAAACATACCACTAATGAAACCGATGGCTTTATTACACGGCTTCGCCACCTCAGTCACATACTGTATATAACCACTTGTTCAATCTTACATTCATTGGCTTTGCATTTATCAAAATGCAACAATCGTTACTTACTGAGAAATGAATGCCAGCTTTTCTTTGGCTCTTTTTCCTCATAATATCCATACGAATACGGCGTGTTATACCCGTAATAGCTGTAGTACCCTTTTTCTTTTTCAAAATCGATATCATTTACTACCAGGTTCAGCTTGCCGAGGCGGCCGTTCTGCTGCAGCTTATCTAATCCCGCAACCGACTCCTTATAGGTAATACCCACCCGGGATATATAGAGTGTAAGCGAAGTATAGTTCGACAGGATAGCAGCATCTGTAACTATAACCGGGGCGGTATCAATGATCACATAGTCGTATTGCTGCTGAAGCGTTTTGATGAGTTCCTTTGTTTTTTCCGACATCAGTAATTCAGCGGGATTGGGAGGGATCGTTCCGTTTACGATCGTATACAAATCAGTAACACCTGCTATCGGATGAATAATCTCTTCCAGTGTTGCCTGCCCTACCAGATAATGGGTAAGTCCTTTGCGGCGCTCCATCTTCAATACCTTATTCAGTTTAGGTTTGCGCAGGTCGAGGCCAACAATAATCGTTTTTTTGCCTGACAGTGCAAAAGTGGCAGCCAGGTTAAGCGAAACAAAAGTTTTGCCCTCTCCCGGATTAGAGGAGGTTACTAATATAACTTTACCCGCATTTACCAGGCTATAATTCAAATTAGAACGCAGTATACGAAACTGCTCTACCACAGGATGACGTCCGTTTTGTTCACTCACAATAAACTCACTGCCATGCTCGTCCTTAAAGTGTCCGATCTCTCCTACTATAGGAACTTTGGTAAGATGCTCAATATCCTTCTTGCGCTGAATACGATTATTTAGCAGCTCCCTGATCCACATCCACGCAAAGGGAAATGCCAGTCCAAATAACAATCCCAGCGCCATTATCATCTTCCGTTTAGGCTTTACCGGCACCGGATCTGTGCGCGGCACATCAATAATACGTGCATTCGATAAAGTAGATGATTTGGACAAAGCAGCCTCTTCCCTTTTTTGTAATAAAAACAAATAAAGCTCCTGCTTAATAGCCTGTTGGCGGCTATATTCCAGGAACTCGCGTTCCTTTGCCGGCACACTTTTCAACTGTGCATCTATAGCACCATTTTTTCGCTGAACAGTGTTTAACCCCGACTGCGCTGCATTGCGGATATTTTTCAGACCCGAAAGCAGATTGTTACGCAATTCACTAAGCTGCTGATCTATATTTGTAACCACCGGGTTATCTTCCGTCATACTTAAAAGGCTGCGCTGCCGCTCCAGTAACAGCTTATTGTATTGTTCAATTACCGGTGAAAGAGAGGCGTTATCTACTGTTAACGACGCCGGAACCAGGCGCGGATCCCGGGAAGTTTGCTGCATAAAGTCAATGAGAGCCGTTACCACATTTACCTGTACCTCCTGTTCCGTAGCGGTTTTATAAAAATCACCGGAATTCTCCAACATAGCTTTGGCCTGCTCAGAAATGTCGACGATCTCATTTTTTTGTTTAAATTTTTGTATCTCCACTTCCAGCGTTTTCAGATCAGTGGTAACACCTGCCAGGCGGGCATCAATAAAGGAAATAGTACTATCAGAAATAGCATTACGATCGGCAACGCCGTTGTTGATGTAGATTTTAATGATCTGATTCAGCAGATCTCCCGACTTGGCAGGAGTAGCTCCTTCCAAACTCATATTGATCACGCTGACCTGCTTATTGGGGATTTCAGCATTTACTACACCCAGGTAATTATCTGTTAGTTTCTCCGGATTTACAAAGGTGATAAAGGCCTCGTCGCTTTGGTTCCACTGTTCAACAGCTGCATTACGGCTCACCTGCAAATCAAGTCCCGGCAGCTTTACAATACCTCCTAAAGGGCTTGTATATTCCTGTCCGGTTTCGGAATTTGTAATGAGCACCCGGTTGTTTCGTACCTGGAAACGATGAACGGCACTGGTATCTGTAGCTAACTGTCCGTATTGCTTTTCATCAGTAATTGCAGGATGAATAATATAGGGGCTGTTCGAACCATAATATTCCCGGGACCTTAATTTATTCTCTTGTTTGGAAAGACTTACATACAGGCCCAGCTCCATCACTGCCTGGTGCATGATCGTAAAGCTCTTAATAATTTCGAGCTCGTTATCCACATTACTGGAGCCTGTTGAAAGACCGAGTGTTTGCAGCATATCGATGCCGTTCTTGGAAGAGCCTGATTTTAACGGATCATCTTCCTTGATCAGTACTTTTGCAGAAGTAATATATCTGGGAGAGGAAGCATATAAATATATATACGCAAATAACAACCCGGTTAGCGCTGCCAGTAATATAAACAACCAGTTGGCTTTTATTTTATTAATAAACTGACTAACATCGAATCCTTCTTTTTCTTCATCATTCCAATCTATATCGTCGAAACTTACATTTTTGTTCATATTATTAGCTATTATCTTAACAATGCTGCAACAATTACAGCCAGAACACTGGCAGCTCCTGTTACGATGGAAATCGTCCGGCTGGCAGAAGCATCACTTTGAATCGCTTTGTTTTTAACCGGCTCTACATACACCACATCATTTTGTTGCAAATAAAAATAGGGCGATGACATAATGCGGGCATCATTCAGGCTCATGCGCACCGCCTTCTTGGTATTGTTTATTTCCCGTATCACCATCACATTATCCCTTTTACCATATACCGTGAGGTCGCCTGCCAGCCCCAAAGCATCCAGTACCGACACACGCTCGTTGCTTACACTATAAGTTCCCGGTCTTACCACTTCTCCTAAAACGGTCACCCTGAAGTTCAGCAGCCGGACATTCACCGTAGGCTCTTTAAAATATTTTTTAGCTTTTTCTTTGATCAGGTCTCTTAAGCCACTCGTGGTAAGCCCTTCAGCATGTACAGTGCCCAACAGCGGCAGTTCAATATCACCAGACTTATCCACCAAAAAGCCTTGTGTATTATTATTAAAGGTTTGCGACTGGTTGCCCGATACAGCGCTTCTGACAGGTGGCTGGCTGATCAGGTTAATTGCATCAGCAATGCTGGTTTGTGGATCGATGGTGGTAACAATAACACTGATAATATCATCAATTTTAATAGTTACGGCATTATAAACCGCCAGCGGAATGTCTTCGCCATTCTTATATACACTACTGCTGTCGCTGACATTATTAAAATATGTAAGTCGCTTATAGTTGGTACATGAGATGGCCAGTATACTCATTAATAGTATAACCAATAAATTTCTTTTCATTTGAGAGAATCAGGATAGGTTTATTAAATAGAGGGTTTATTAATAGGCATTCTGCTCTCCTTTGAAAACATTCCACACAGTGAGGAAGATAATCTTCATATCGAGCATAAATGACCAGTTTTGAAGGTATTTAATATCAGACTTTACTCTTTTTTCCATCATCTCAACTTCCCTTGTTTCACCGCGATAGCCACTTACCTGTGCCAGCCCCGTAATACCCGGCTTAACATATTGCCTTACCATAAAGGAATCTACCTGCTTGCGGTATTGTTCGGTGTGACTGAGCATGTGCGGACGGGGACCCACTACCGACATTTCGCCTTTTAGCACATTAAAAAACTGGGGCAGTTCATCCAGGCTGGTGCGCCTTAAAAAAGCACCGATCCTGGTAATCCTTGCATCTGTTTTAGTAGCCTGTACACTGTCCGAATGCTGGTTCACCACCATGCTCCGGAACTTATAACACATAAAAGGTTTATTGTCCATGCCAGAACGTTTCTGCTTAAATAAAACCGGACCACGTGACTCTGATTTTATTAAAAGACCAATAAGCGGATACAACCAGCTTAATACAAAAACAATAACAAAAGAAGAAAATATGATATCAAAACTGCGTTTCAGGATATAATTATATTCCGACAACAGCGGTTCTCTCCGGGGACTGAGTACAGGTATTTTTCCAATATAATTGACAGATAGCGGCATTTGAAGCAGATTACCGATAGTGGGTAAAAAACGCACCCTTATCATATATTTCTCGGAAGTGGTCAACAACTGCTTTACCTCTTCCCTGTCGAAAGCAAACATGCAACAGTATATTTCAGTAACGCCATCTTTATACATCTTATATATATCCGACTTCTTTTCTCCGTCATTTTTGAGCTGAATATCCTTTTCATGATACCAGCGATTCATTATTTCATAATGGACATTGCCATCATAAAAATACCGGTAGTGAGGCCGGCGCCCGCCAATCAGGCTGGAACCAATAACCGCTACTTTTTTAATTTTAATAAAATGTTTTTTAAACCGCTTCCTGAATGAAAGAAAAATAATTTTATTAAAGATGAAACACACCGTCAATGCTGCCAGAACTAGGACAAATACCTTTAGCGAAAACACTTTATGCAGCAGCATAGAGTAAAGGGTAAAGCAGATCAACAGGTATAATAACCACATTTTACTTAAAGATGAAGTAATCGCCACAGATTCATCAATAAGCAAACGGTGATAGAGGCTGCGGGCAAATGCCAGTACCAGCCATATCACATACAGTACAGCACCCGTACATACAAAATCCAGGTATTCCGAATTTTGGGTGATCAATATGCCGGTAACAAGAAAAAGGGATATAAATAATACGAAGTCCAGAATGATCGGGATATATTTTGCGTTTTTCGCCAGTAAGCGCGAAAAAAACCCCAATACGGACATTACTTCTTCATTATTAGCTTCAGGTTCAAATGCTAAGGGCTTAATTTGAAACATATTTAGAATGTTAATAGTTAACAATAAATAATTTTTCCAAACCTTCCATAGACAAACTAGTATCCGAATACAGTTCTCTTACACGGGACCAACAACAAATTATTATTGTTTAAATATCACTCTGGTTATTCCCTACTTAAACCGTTAAATTTTACTAAAACAATATTACGCTTTATATATGATAAAAAAAACAATCTCATTATATATTTTTTAACAATATGTATTATCTTTTATAAATAAGAACAAACGAAAAGACGTATACCCATTAGCATATTTTATTTTATTACTGCTCACGCAGATTTTACATAAAAGATTGTTTTATAATCATTTACATGCTATTTATCAGATGGTTATTCCCTTTTTCAAAGAAGAAAGGGTTTAAAATAAGTCCTGGCAAAGGGTTTCATCAGTTTAGTTTTTAAACCGGCTAATAATATATTTATAAAAATCATAAACTATACTTTGCAAGAAGATGCTTGGGGAAGCAGGATTGTGCAGCACCATTTTATCGTAGTAAATAAATATTCTACAACTGTGGCTGTAACTCAAGCATTCGTCAAAAAAAACCGCCATTACAGGCGGTTTCTTATAGAGTACACAAATTAGTGAATAATCTTTCTTTGCCAAACCTAACCCGCCACGGCGGACACAGCCGGAGAGGGGAGCTAAAATTGAATAACACAAAATCACTTTTTTATACCTTGTGAAGTATAATTATGTTATTTACTGACTATTTTACTTCTTCATAGGGTACGTCGGTTACATCTTCCGCTCCGGCGTTACCGTTACCCGAAGGCTGACTGCCGGACTGATCGTTGCCGGACTGTCCCTGTGCGCCTGCATCACCTGCACCTGCTTTGTAAATATCTTCGCTTGCGGCAGTCCATGCATTGTTCAGCTCGGTCATAGCGCTATCAATACCCGCTATGTTCTGTTGCTTATGCGCCTCTTTTAATTTCTCAACCACGCTTTCAATAGCAGCTTTTTTATCAGCGGGGATCTTATCGCCGTATTCCTTCAGTTGTTTTTCTGTCTGGAATACTAAACTATCGGCCTGGTTCAGCTTATCGATCTTTTCTCTTTCTGCCTTATCGCTGGCCTCGTTGGCTTTCGCTTCGGCCTTCATTTTTTCCACCTCATCCTTGCTTAAACCGCTACCCGCTTCAATGTGGATCTTTTGCTCTTTACCGGTACCTTTATCTTTTGCAGTCACATGCATAATACCGTTGGCATCAATATCAAAAGTCACTTCAATCTGGGGAACGCCACGGGGAGCTGGCGGAATACCATCCAGGTTAAAAATACCCAGACTCTTGTTATCCTTAGCCATAGAGCGCTCGCCCTGCAAAACATGAATTTGCACACCAGGCTGATTATCACTGGCCGTAGAGAAAACTTCTGATTTTTTTGTTGGGATAGTCGTATTGGCAGGAATTAATGTTGTCATAACACCGCCCATCGTTTCAATACCCAAAGAAAGTGGGGTAACATCCAACAGTAATACATCTTTTACTTCACCTGTCAGTACAGCGCCCTGAATACCTGCTCCCACAGCAACCACCTCATCAGGATTTACGCCTTTGTTAGGTTTTTTACCAAAAAATTTTTCCACAATCTCCTGCACTTTAGGAATACGGGTACTACCTCCCACGAGAATCACTTCGTCAATTTGCGAAGGTGTCATGCCCGCATCTTTCAGAGCGGCCTCACAAGGTTTTAAACAGCGGGTAAACAAATCATCAGCTAATTGCTCAAATTTTGCGCGGGTCAATTTCTTTACCAGGTGCTTAGGTACCCCGTCAACCGCAGTAATATAAGGAAGATTGATCTCTGTTTCTGAAGAACTTGAAAGCTCTATCTTAGCTTTTTCTGCAGACTCCTTCAAACGTTGTAAAGCCATCGGATCTTTTCTCAGGTCGATATTTTCATCCTTTTTAAATTCGTCGGCCAGCCAATCCATGATCACCTTATCAAAATCATCGCCCCCCAGGTGCGTGTCTCCGTTTGTTGATTTCACTTCAAAAACGCCATCTCCCAGTTCCAGTACGGATATATCAAAAGTACCGCCTCCCAGGTCGAACACAGCAATCTTATGGTCTTTACCGCCTTTGTCCAAACCATAGGCTAAAGCTGCGGCTGTAGGCTCGTTAACAATACGGCGCACATTTAAACCGGCAATTTCCCCGGCTTCTTTTGTAGCCTGGCGCTGGGCATCGTTAAAGTATGCAGGAACCGTAATTACGGCTTCGTTTACCTCCTGCCCCAAATAATCTTCTGCTGTTTTTTTCATTTTCTGCAGGATCATCGCTGAAATTTCCTGCGGTGTATATAAACGCCCGTCGATATCGATGCGGATCGTATCATTATCGCCACGTACTACTTTGTAGCTGACATGCGAAAGTTCAGTGCCCACCTCATCATATTTACGCCCCATAAAACGCTTTACCGACATAATAGTATTTTGCGGGTTGGTAATGGCCTGCCGTTTTGCAGGATCGCCTACCTTGCGTTCACCATTTTTTAAAAAAGCAACTACCGAAGGAGTTGTTCTGCGCCCTTCATCATTTGCTATTACAACAGGCTCGTTTCCTTCCATAACCGAAACGCAGCTGTTGGTTGTTCCTAAGTCTATACCAATTATTTTTCCCATATTATTAAAATTTCTCCTTTAAAAATAAAATTGTCTTTAAAAGACAGATTTCTTTATCCAATGATTATGCCGCAGCATCATAATATGCAAAAATGTCAGCCTGTAATATTTACTGATTGCTTAGTTTTGAACTGTTATGAAATTTTTTTTGCCGGTATTGTTTTTTATTTGTGTAAAAACGTATGCACAGCAGGCATCTCCGGCGTTGCAGGTATCGTTGCCGGACATTCCGGAATCAGAAATCGACCTGCCGATCCATATAAACCTGAAGCCATTTTATGCCCTGGCTGATAATAAGGTGGATACCCTGTTCACCTCACCGGGTTATCCGGGCGGATGGGCCTACAGTGGCTGTGAGGTACGATATAAATACAGTTTCCGTCGTGGCCCGCTGCAGTTCAGCCTGAACGGCACCACGCTGGTGATCTCCTTTACCGGGTATTATAAAATTACAGGCGCCACCCGCCTGTGCGCCAGAGGAGCGGCATTAAGCCCCTGGACCCCCGAATGCAAATGCGGATTTGACGAAGGAGAACGAAGCGTAAATATTTCTTACAGCGTACAGATCACTTTACTTAAAAATTACCAGGTATTGATGCGGGTAACCCGCAATGAACCACAACCTTTAGATAAATGTACCGTATGCTTTTGGGGACAGGACATCACTTACACGGTAATGGAATCACTGAAAACGGAATTAGATGCATCCAAAAAAGATATGGAACAGCGTTATGGTCTTATTGATCTGAAGCCTCAGTTTCAAAAGCTCTGGTCCCTTTTAAATACGCCCTATAACCTGAATAATATGGGTTGGCTCCAGATCAATCCCCAGGCTATACGCATTAACAGGTTTCAGTCGGCAAACGATCAGTTGAATATTCATATAGGTTTATCTGCAAAACCTGTGGTCAGTTTTTCAAAAATGCAGGCTGCTGGCGGCGCTATCCCCAATATCAGCAATTATAGCAGGGCAAGAGGTTTTAATATTTTTATAGATGGGTTGCTGACTTACGACAGTTTAAGCACGCTGTTAAGCAGGCAAATAAAAGGCAAGACATTTGACTTTAAAAAGGGATTTATTAAAAAGAAATTTGTGTTTGAAGCCTGCCGCATCCTGGGCACAGAAAGGGGCCGGTTGCGCATGGAAATAAAATTCAGCGGAACCGATAATGGTTTTTTCTATGTTACAGGTGCGCCCGGATACAGCGATAGTACACATTTTTTTAGCTTTTCCAACGTGGAATTTGATATTCAATCTCAGGATGCCCTGCTGAAAATAGCTGACTGGATGTTTTCAAAGAAAATAACAGCAGAAATTGAGGAAAAAGCCAGGTACGACCTTACCGGTTATGTCAATTTGGCTAAAATCAATATCCAGAAACAGCTCAACCGGGAATTTGTAAAAGGTGTGTCAGGCACAGGCACTATTCATAATATAACGATCAGCGCCATCAGCCCCTTGCCCGGCCATCTGTTACTGCGCATGAACGGGAGCGGGACATTTGAGGTGCAGGTAACCGCGGCCTCCTTTAATTTATAAATATTTGTTTACCCGACATTCCGGGCCATCCATTTTTTACTGCGGACAGCTTTTAATTTTTTTTAACGGGTGTGTTGCGTTTTGCCAGCACTGTACGTTCTATAAAAAAAAGCAAGCTGATTAAAATCATTTTTAATCCCTTCTTTAAAAGGGAATCATTTTTTTAAATTACCATGTTTAATATCCGTACCCTTTTTAATATTTTCATTTTTACGGGCCTCGCATTTGCCATAAGCTCCTGCTCAAAACTGGATGATGATTATTCTAATTCCGGCGATTTAACCGATGCCGCCGCTGTTGGCATTGTGCACGCTTCGGCCGGCTCGCCTTCTTTAGATGTAGCCCTTGACGATAACCGGCTGGGGCTAAACTATTTTAACTATACCGACAGGGTTAGCTATTTTAGAGCCTATACCGGTACCCGGAATTTTAATGTTTACGCGGCCGGCTACCTTACTTCGGTTTTATATACAAAGAGCCTGGTTTTTGAAGCCGGAAAATATTATACGGTGTTCATTGTAGATACCGCATCTAAAATGGATGCTGTTTTGGTAAGAGACAGCAGCGGGGCAGCCGGGCAGGATTCGGTAAGGTTAAGATTTGCCAACATGAGCCCCGATGCACCCGCACTGGACTTATATATAAAAGGAAATGCCACCCCGATCGCTACCAATATCACCGCGAAAACAGCGGGTAATTTTTTCAGTTACCCATCCGCTGCAAATGTGGTATTCGAGATCAGGCGCACAGGACAATCTGTATTGCTGGCAACTGCTGATGCAATGAACCTGTATAAAGGAAATTTCTATACTATATGGTGTGGCGGTTATATAAATGGCAGCGACGCAGCGGGCACCGGGCTGCGTATAGACGCTTTTATCCATTAACACCTGTTTATTAACCTGTACCCAGGATGAATTTCTGATCGATCAGCCCCTAAATATCTATAACCTATGAGGGCTGATCTTTTTTATTGGGGCAGCTTGGCAAAACAAAAGATTGTACAGATATTTATATATAATACTGAAAATATGCGGAAGGATGAAATAACGATAAATAACACTGACTGAAAAAACTAAAACAAAAATTGGCGATAAGCGGGGATGAACTGGAACACATATTAAAGGGATGCCAAAACAACAGAGAGCATCACAAGGAAGCGCTTTACAAGGGTTTTTATGGCTATGTAAAGGGCGTGGTGATTCGTTATGTCAATGACTATCACTTTGCTGAAGAGCTCGTTAACGACAGTTTTATAAAGATATTTAATAACCTGTCTTCATTTAATGCGCTGGACGGCAACGCAGATATATCCAATCCTTTTAAGGCATGGATTGCCAGGATTGCCTCACGTACCGCAATTGACTTTTTAAGAAAGCGGAAAACAGATTTCGATAGCGAGGAAGTTACCGAAGGTCATGCCCCGTTGCAGGCTGCGCAGGTAACTTTCACCGAGGCTAAGGACATATTAAAATTATTGAACGAGCTGCCCCAGACACAGAAAACAATATTTAATTTATACGAGATAGAGGGGTTTACGCACCAGGAAATTTCGGGCCTGCTGGCCATTCCTGAAAACGTGAGCCGTTCTTATTTATCGAGGGCTAAAAACAGGCTTAAAGCCCTTTATATTGAAAAATTTTAGGTTATGAAAGAGCCGAATGATGATTTTTTGGAACATATTAAAAGCGTCTTGCGGGATCATGAGGAACCGTACGATGCCGGCGCATGGGAACGTTTTACAGAAAAACAAACCACTGTAAAAACAAGGCCCGTTATTTCCTTCCGGAGATGGGCCGCCATAGCAGCAGCAATTATTGCAGGCATTCTTATACTCTCCCGATTTTTTAATACAGAAAACAACCTTACGGTACCTTCTTCTCCTAACATTGTAACCGATCATAAAAAGAGCGACAACCATGAACCGGCAATAACAAAGCCTGGCAACAATACAGCCGTTACCCCGCCTTCCCCGGCCGAACCCAATGGCAAACAATTTGCTGTATTACCGCCAGATAACAAAATACCTGCCGCTGATACTCAAAATGAAAAAATATTTGTCATTAAAGCGCCGGGAACAGGCATTATACTGCCACAAAAACCCATTAGTGATACCGCTGTTATGAACAAACCTGCTATTGCAGCCAGGCAACCTCAGCGACCGGAAAAGAATAGCATCGACTTCTGGCAGAATAAGATCATTGACAACCAACAGACCGAAAAGAATCCGCGGAAACAAGACAGGCAGCTTGCCATTGCAGGCGGGCAACCGGTTATAGCCCCAAACAGTACCCAGGAAAAAAACAGGAAGTGGCAACCCAGCCTGTATATTTCGCCGGTATTTGGCGATAAGGGCGTTAATATGGGCTATGGCTTTGCAATGGGTTATGCTGTCAATGATAAAGTAAAAATAAGCTCAGGTATTGCACATGCAAAAGTTTCGGCGTCCCGGTCGTACAATGCACAGCCAACAACAGCGGGCAGCTATGCAGCGGCAGATTCAAAACAAACCCAGCTAAGGAGCAATGCATTAGCTGCCTCAGAGGAAACGTCGAGCCTGCAAAATGTAAACGGCTATCTATCCGGACTGGACATCCCGGTTGAAGTAAGTTATAGTTTTAATAAAAAGCTTTATGCAACCGCCGGCGTATCGGGCCTGGTTGTGTTCAGCGATAAAAAAAACTACGATCTGCTGACCAGCCGGAATGTAACAGTATCAGTAGAAACAAATAAGGGCGTTATTAAAGAAGACAAATCGGTAACATTAAGCAACAGTACCAGCACTTCGGTAAATTCGCAGGTTTCGAATGAGTCTACTCCCTTCCTCGGTTTTTATAATTTATCAATAGGTTACAAACAAAAGATAGCCGGTAAAAACGCCCTGTCTCTTGAACCTTTTATCAAAATCCCGATGAAAAACATCAGTAAGCAGGACCTCCATTACAGGGCTTCCGGTATTCGCCTGAAATTTGATTTTTAATTTTCTTCAGATTTGTTTTAAAATATCATATTGCACCACTATATTTGCGCCGGAGAGATGGCAGAGTGGTCGAATGCGGCGGTCTTGAAAACCGTTGACTGTAACAGGTCCGGGGGTTCGAATCCCTCTCTCTCCGCCAATCAGGTAAAAGCCTTCACGTTGTTGAAACTGAAGGCTTTTTTACTTAAAAAAACTTTCTGCAAAAATACTAAACATGAAGTTCGTTCCTTAGCTTTTATCTCCTGCAAGCTGAAGACTTTCTATCTTTTCCTTCACAATATGTGGCTGCCTTTTTAACAACAATGAAATAGCCTCCACATTTTTACATTGAATAAAAACCTTTTTAAGAATTTCATATTCTTCATTTGTCCATATCTCATAAGCGCGTGGATAATGCTGCTTAATTTCCAGCTCCTGAATCGTATATTTTTTATCTGTTCTGACAGGAAGCTTCTCAACATGTTCACGTTCTTCATTAATCAACAATGCTATTTCATCCTTACTCATTGCGGGCCGGTGATGTACTGATGCCTGTTTTATAATATTTACTGGCTTACTGGAGCTATTAGGTACAGGATTAAAGTACCACTCGTTTCCTCTTGTACCTGTATTTGAAGAACATTGTGGAATAAGATGCAACAAATTAGCATCTTTGAGCTGCCGCAAAAAATTTCGGAAGTGAAGTCCGTGGTAACGATCCTTTTCAATTAATCCTTTTCTTGTCAATGTTTCATATACATCTGTCGTTCTTGCGTCCTTCATTCCGGTCTGGATGAGAAATTGTTGTATGGCGCTACTTATCCTCCTAGTCTTTTGGAAGTCTTCCTGCGAGAATTTCATAGTAATATTTTACCCTCTAAATTAATAAATAATCAGAAAAGTAAAGAAGACTCTTCATCAATTGAAAAGTAATATCCTCCTAATCTTTTTAACTGTTTAATGCACTATATACCCTTTGAGGGTATGAATGATGAACAGATAAGTTTTCCTGCGCCACTTTGTGAATACAATAAGAACCCGGTGTTATTATCTGCGGCGGGCACTGCAGCTACGTACAGTACCGAAGCAGCCACTCACCTGGAAAAGGGTTTTCATAATAGTAGCAGTGAGAACAGCTCACTAATAAAAAGCGTAATCCGGTAAATACATATACAAACCGCCCAAATCAATTGCATTAAGGGTAATGATCTCACGCTTTCCTGCCTCAAAGTAAAGGAATAATCCCATTGAAGGACGTTGCCTTTGGCCCTGCTTCCATAGTCATAGTAATAAAGATACTTATCGCCTTTTGCATTCTTTCTTCTGCCGATATTCATAGCCACTGCATTTTAAAGGTGGTAAAACAGGGGTTCAATGAATATGCCGGAATGACGTCAGCATTGCCCCGGCTACAGGTCATGGAAGGTTGTGGAAAGAACCGTAAAAAAGAATTTTTTTGTGCTACTCGCGTTCCAGAACAACTTTTTGCCGCTTTGTTGCTCCGCATCATTTCATGTGTCAAATCGTATGTCATTTATGTGTCGTAAATGGTGGAAACAAGCGGAAAAAAGCGATACTTTTATGACACATACCTAAAAACAAAAAGGCTGTAAGCAAGTTGCTCACAACCTTTTAAAAGTGCCCGGGACTGGATTCGAACCAGCACGCCGTGTTACCAGCACTACCACCTCAAAGTAGCGTGTCTA
>JASGEW010000171.1:0-20932 GCA_047606125.1 Niabella sp.
AGTTCTTCAACTTCGGCCTTTGTAAGTTTGACTGTATAACGTATCATTTGTAAATGGTTTTACAAATGTACTATAATTATACGTCATATTATACTTAACATAACACTAGTAAAAAAACAAACATAGGAGCTATCGGGACCGGCTGCCCTTTTTTGCTCCACTTTTTTGGGCAAGCAAAAAAGTGTAAACTGCAAGAGTTTTGAACAATATGCGCAAAAATGCTTGCAGTTGTTTAGTGCCTTACACAAAAAATGTAACGTAAAATAATTCACTACCAACGGCAACTTATGCACGCATATTGGTTAAACAGCAAGCCCTCAATATTCATGGGAAACGTACATGAAATTTTTCATTCATAAATGACACAAAGAATGAATGAAAAATTTTTATGGAAGTTCCCCATGGCCTAAAACAATAATAAATATTCATGGGAAATTTATCTGCTTTGTAAACAGCAGTTTCAGACGAGAATTTACCAGTCTATAAATTGGCGCATTAAAAATTCTTCATTATTTTTGATTGCAAAAACGATTTTGCGTGTGCGATTGCATTATTCACTTTTTTACTTTTTAAAAAATTAATGGGATATTGGGCTTATGAACAGAAAAACATTTTTACAACACACAGGAATTTTAACCGCCGGCCTTGCAGCTGGTAATTTTTCTTTTGCACAAGGTGCACAGCACTTTCCCGTAGTGCGGGTGCCGGAAGCCAAAAGAAATTTTAAAAGTGATGCTATTGAAAATGCAATTAAAGCTTTTCAGGAAAAAGTTAAGAATAAAGAACTGGCATGGCTGTTTGAAAATTGCTTTCCTAATACATTGGATACAACTGTATTTTATTCAGAAAAAAATGGTAGACCGGATACTTACGTAATTACGGGAGATATTGATGCCATGTGGCTCAGAGACAGCTCTGCACAGGTATTTCCTTATTTACAGTTTGCCAGGCAGGATGAAAAATTGCACAAGCTGATCGCAGGGGTCATTAATAAGCAGGTGCATTTTATTTTAAAGGATCCGTATGCCAATGCTTTTTATAACGATGACAGTAAAGTAAGCGAATGGAAAGAGACCGATATAACAGATATGAAGCCCGGCATCCATGAGCGGAAATGGGAGATAGATTCGCTTTGTTACCCCATACGGCTTTCTTATAATTTCTGGAAAGATACCGGCGATGCAGGGCCGTTTGATTCGGATTGGAAAGAAGCCGTTTCACTGATATTGAAGACCTTTAAAGAGCAGCAACGAAAAGATGGACATGGGCCATATACATTTCAAAGAAAAACAGCATGGGCCACGGATGGGGTGCCAATGGCCGGTTACGGATATCCCGTAAAACCCAATGGATTGATCTGCTCCATGTTTCGCCCAAGCGATGATGCAACGATTTATGCCTACCTGGTGCCTTCTAACTTTTTCGCAGTTGTGAGCCTGAAGCAGGCTGCCGAAATGGTAAATAAAATTCATAACGATGCAAAGCTAGCGGCAGCATTGACGGCGTTATCTGATGAGGTGGCGGCCGCTTTAAAAAAATATGCTACCGTAACGCATCCCGAATTTGGCAAAATATATGCCTATGAAATAAATGGCTTCGGAAGTTATAATTTAATGGATGATGCAAATGTGCCCAGCCTCTTAGGAATGCCTTACTTAGACGCTGTTTCAAAAAAGGATGTTATATATCAGAATACAAGGCGGTTTGTCTGGTCAAAAAACAACCCATTCTTCTTTAAAGGAACTGTTGCCGAAGGGATCGGGGGACCACATATTGGCTTAGATATGATATGGCCCATGAGCCTTATTATGAAAGCCCTTACGGCACAGAACGATAATGAAATAAGACAGTGTATCCAAACATTGCAAAAAACACACGGAGGCACAGGCTTTATGCATGAATCATTTCATAAAGATGATCCAAAGAATTTTACACGTAAATGGTTTGCCTGGGCTAATACGCTGTACGGGGAATTATTATGGGAAACTTTTAAAACGAAACCTCAATTGTTAGCTTAACTATTAACCCGGTCTGACGGCCTCCGTCTGACCGGGTTAAATAAAAATATACAAATGAAAGCAATGGATAAAATTTTTGCTCTTTTCTTTTCGGTAGCTGTTTTGGTAGCCAACGCACAGGAACCTGTTGATTATGTAAATCCTTTAATGGGTACCCTATCAAAACCCGATCTGTCCAATGGCAACACTTACCCGGCAATTGGTTTGCCCTGGGGTATGAATTTATGGACACCGCAAACCGGGAGAATGGGCGATGGCTGGGCTTACAGGTATACCGAAGATAAAATCGTCGGATTCAAACAGACGCACCAGCCCTCCCCGTGGATGAACGATTACGGCTATTTCGCTATCATGCCGGCCGTGAATAAATTATGTTTTAAAGAGCAGGACCGGGCCAGCTGGTTTTCTCACAAAGCAGAGGTGGCGCAGCCGCATTATTATAAAGTGTATCTGGCGGATGCGGATGTAACCACAGAAATTGCGCCTACAGAAAGAGCTGCCAGCTTCCGTTTTACCTTTCCGGAAACAGACAGCGCATTTGTGATCATTGATGCTATCGACAGAGGCTCGTATGTAAAGATCATTGCTGAGGAAAACAAAATCATTGGTTACAGTACGCGCAACAGCGGCAGTGTATCCGAAGATTTTAAGGATTATTTTGTAATACAATTTGATAAAAAGTTCGATTACAAAATAACCTGGGATGAAGATAAGTTTTCCGACAAAACTGAAATGAAAAGCAAACATGCAGGCGCCGTGATAGGTTTTAAAGGACTGAAGAGAGGTGATGTGGTACATGCAAAAGTGGCTTCCTCGTTTATTGGTTTCGAACAGGCTGAACGGAATCTTAAAACCGAGATCGGAAATAAAAGTTTTGAAACCGTAAAAAATGAAGGCCGGAGCACCTGGAACAAAGTACTGGACAAAGTAAAAGTTTCCGGGGGTACCGATGAGCAGCTGCGTACTTTTTATTCCTGCCTGTATAGAATGGTCTTCTTCCCGTTAAGAATGTATGAAAAAGATGCTTCAGGCGGCATCGTTCATTATAGCCCTTATACCGGAAAAACAGAGCCGGGATATAAGTTTGCAGGTACCGGTTTCTGGGATACTTTCAGGGCATTATATCCCTTCCTGAATTTTGTATATCCTTCCATAGTGAAAGAAATGCAGCAGGGATTGATAAGCGATTTTAAGGAAGGCGGGTGGTTGCCCGAATGGTCGTCTCCCGGGTACAGGGGGATAATGGTGGGCAATAATTCGGCCTCCATTGTTGCGGAAGCCTGGTTAAAAGGAGCGCGTGGTTATGATATAGAAACCCTGTGGCAGGCCCTGGTGCATGGCGCCAATAATGAAGGGCCGGCTGCTACGGGCAGGAGAGGTGTTGAGTATTATAACAGGTTGGGCTATGTGCCTAACAATGTAAAGATCAGTGAGAATGTAGCCCGTACTTTGGAATATGCTTATGATGATTACGCGATCTATGCATTGGGAAAAGCATTGGGCAAACCTGCGGTTGAAATAGATGTGTATAAGAACCGGGCAATGAATTATAAAAAATTATTCGACCCGCAACATTTATTGATGCGCCCCAAAAATCAAGACGGCAGTTTCACTTCACCATTCAATCCCTACTCATGGGGCGGTGCATTTACCGAAGGGAATAGCTGGCATTATTCGTGGAGCGTTTTTCAGGATATTAATGGCCTTAAACAATTAATGGGCGGTGATAAAATGTTCGTTCGCATGCTGGATTCGGTATTTATAATGCCGCCCGATTTTGGAGATTATTCCTACTACGGTTCTGTTATTCACGAGATGCGCGAAATGCAGATCATGAATATGGGACAATATGCACATGGCAATCAGCCGATACAGCACATGACCTATTTGTATAATTATGCAGGGCAGCCGTGGAAATCGCAATACTGGGTACGCGAGGTGATGAACCGGTTATATAACCCGGGGCCCGAAGGTTACTGTGGGGATGAAGATAACGGGCAAACCTCTGCCTGGTATGTATTTTCAGCGCTGGGCTTTTATCCTGTAACGCCGGCGGGCACTCAATATGTGATTGGCGTCCCTTTGTTTAAAAAGGCAGAGATTAGTTTTGAAAACGGGAAAAGGCTGACGATCAATGCGCCTCAAAACAGTGCCGTAAACCGTTACGTTCAGTCTGTAAACATAAATGGTAGAAGCAACCCAAAGAATTATTTTGATCATTTTGAACTGCAGAAAGGAGGACAGGTAAACTTTTTATTAAGCGCGCAGCCCAATAAGTCAAGAGGCGTAAAGGAGTCAGATTATCCGTTTTCCTTAAGCCTGCAATAGCCCCGGATCATCAGTTTTTGCAGGAAAGTATAATGCGGGGGCGGCCATTATTTCCCTGGCCCCCATGGAGGATATTTTTTGGAAAAGAGATTCTTCTGAAAAAAATATTTGGCGATATACGGGAATGTTCTATTTTTGCTTAAACGATTGAGCTTTTAAAAAATTGCTTGCCGGTAATGCACATAGCATATTTTCCATCATCTGTATGCGTAAGGCTTAAGGCAGGTATATTTTAAACCCTTTGCTTAAACGATTAAGTAAAGGTAATTATCTATAACTCCTTAAATAATGTTTTTATTTTTTATTCTAACTATTCTGATTATGAATCCAAAACATTTACTACCATCTGAATATTTGTTGTGGCGCATTTTCCCGATATGTTTGTTGGGGATTGTCTTTATAACCGTCAGTACAAATGTCTTTTCCCGCGGAAAGGACAGGGATGCTTATTTACGGGCAGCGGCTTTTCAGGATACGATTCCTGCCCAAAGCTGGGTGCTGCATGGTATTATTACCGATGAAAATAAAAAATCCATACCCGGAGCTTCTGTTAAGATTGCGGGAAAAGATACAAGAGGTGTCTCAGCCGACCTGAATGGAAAATTTATGATCGAAATGAGCAACACCGCTGATAGCCTGGAAGTGTCTTATATAGGATACCTTACTGAAAAAGTGTGGCCTGGTACCCGGCGCGATATAGCGGTGGTGCTGCATGCTGACGAAACCGCCCAAAAATTGAATGAAGTAGTGGTAGTGGGTTATGGTACACAAAAGAAACTTACCGTAACAGGCGCTGTGTCTTCTGTATCTGCCGAAGACCTGCAACAGGTGGCAGTGCCTTCTCTCTCCAACGCCATTGGCGGAAAACTTCCCGGTATTATAACCCGCCAGAGCAGCGGCGAACCCGGCTACGACCAGGCTTCGGTATATATACGCGGGGTGGCAACTTTTACAGGAACCACCAGCCCTTTGATATTGGTAGATGGAGTGGAGAGGGATATGAATAATATTACGGCACAGGAAATAGAAAGCTTTACGATATTGAAAGATGCTTCGGCAACAGCCGTATATGGTGTAAGGGGCGCTAATGGTGTGATATTAATTAATACGAAGAAAGGAAAAGTAGGAAAACCGGATATTACTTTGAGGGCGGAAGGGGCCCAGCTGACGGCCTTGCGTATGCCGCAATATATAAATGGGGTAGAATATGCAAGCCTGGTTAACGAAGGATTAGTGCATGTGGGGTTGTCTCCTCAATATACAGAAGAGGATCTGCAGAAATATGCCGATGGCAGCGATCCTTATCTCCATCCCAATGTAGACTGGACCAACACTATTTTGAAAAAGCATACCTGGCAGACTATTAATAATTTGAGTATTTCGGGCGGTTCGGACATTGTGAAGTATTATACCAATGTGGGGTTTTTAATGCAGTCCGGTATTTATAAGGAAGATAACCTGAACAGTTATAATACCAATTCAAATATCAAGCGGTATAACTTCAGGTCCAATATTGATGTTAAGGTTTTTCCTACGCTGAATCTGACCATTGGCCTGGGTGCCATTATACAGAACGGGCATTACCCGGGCTCAAGCGCTTACAATATTTTTAGTGCGCTGAGCGTTATTTCTCCCATTCAGTACCCCATCACCAATCCCGATGGATCTGCCGGCGGAGGCGCTTCCTATCTTGCCAGAAACCCGTGGGCGCTGGTTACGCAGAGCGGTTATTCGGATCAGGCAAAACATACGCTGCAGAGTACTTTTGCAGCTAAATGGGATCTGTCAAAATTAGTTACAAAAGGACTTTCGCTAAATGGAAAGTTTGCTTATGATTATTACAATTTTAGCGGGATCGACAGGATAAAAGCCTATGAAGTGAAACAGTATCTGGGTGTAGATCCGGTATCGGGAGAAGATCTTTACAATGTGGTGCAGGAGGCGGGAACCCTGGGGTTTTCAAAATTTACTTCGGCTAATAACCGAAACTCCTATTTCGAAACATCGGTAAATTACCAGAGAAGCTTCAGCAGCCTGCACGATGTAAGCGGATTGCTGCTCTTTAACACTAATGAATATACAAATCTTGCAGCTGCCACCTCCACAGATGGGTTGCCCTACAGGAGAGTTGGTTTTGCAGGACGCGGCTCTTATGTGTATAATAACCGCTACATGTTTGAGTTGAATTTCGGTTATAATGGTTCAGAAAATTTTCCTCCCGGAAAACGATTTGGCCTTTTCCCGTCGGCATCTGCAGGCTGGATCGTGTCTAATGAGAAATTCTGGAATGTTGAATGGATTGACCAGTTGAAGATCCGTGGTTCCTATGGTAAAGTGGGTAACGACCAGATAGGCGGAACACGATTCCTGTACCTCACAAAAATTACAAAAAATGCAAATACCTATTGGTTTGGCTCCAGCCAGCAGACCTATTATGGCTACGATGAAGGACAGATCGGCGTAGAAGATGTTACATGGGAATCGGCATTAAAGAAAAATATAGGATTAGACCTGAGCCTTTTTCAGGGCATTGTAGCCTTGCAGGTGGATGCTTTTCGTGAAAGGAGATCCGGTATTTTAATGCAGCGCCAGACGATCCCCTATGTTTCCGGCTATTTCTCCTGGGTAATTCCTTATGGCAATCTCGGCATTGTGGATAATAAAGGCTTTGATGCCAGCCTGAAAGTACAGAACAGGCCTGCTTCGGATGGCGTTTATTATTCTTTTATGGCCAATTTTACTTACGCACATAATGAGGTGGTTGAAAATGATGAGCCGAATAAACAGGTTCCTTATCAGTCAGGCAAAGGACATGCTATTGGCGCTCCTTACGGGTTACTGGCTATAGGTCTTTTCAGGGATCAGGATGAAATTGACCAGAGCCCGAAACAATCGTTTGCCAGCACGGTATACCCGGGCGATATTAAATTTACCGATATAAACGGCGATGGGGTTATTAATGCCGATGATTACATTTTCCTGGACGGCTATTCCAGGACCCCGGAAATTGTGTATGGCTTTGGAGGCACCGTAGCATGGAAAGGAGTGGACCTGAGCGTGTATTTTTCGGGAGCAGCCCGCACCAGTATTTTTACAATAGGGCCTTCTATGTATCCTTTTATCAGGGGCGCCGGCAGTTATAATATTTTAAGGGAATATTATGATAACAGGTGGACAGAGGATAATAAAGATGCACTTTATCCCGCCGCTACCAACACAAATAATTCCAACAATTTTCAGTATTCATCACGGTATTTGAGAAACGCAGCTTATTTGCGTTTGAAGAATGCCGAGATCGGGTACACACTTTCCGCCGGGTTCTTAAAAAGAAACGGCTTTCGCAGTTTCAGGATATTTATAAATGGAACCAACCTGCTCACATTTGATACACTCAAATTTCTGGACCCGGAATCAAATAACGGCACCAATAATGGTGTAGACGCAGATAACCTGGGCATGTATCCAATGCAGCGCGCTTTAAATTTTGGCTTGCAAATTAATTTTAACTAACGTATCAAAATAATATAAAGATGAAAACGGTAATGTTTATAACACTCCTTGCAGTATTTGCCCTGTACTCCTGCAGCAAGTATTTAGATAAAACGCCGGATGAAGATCTTACCTTAACGGATGTATTTTCCAGCCGTTTGTATACAGAGGCCTTTCTTACCTCTATGTATGCCGGCCAGGCCTGGGAAATAAACCCTGTGGATATAGACGGCACAAATAATTACGCTTCTCCCTGGACAGGAGCCTCCGATGAAATGGAAATAACCTTTAATGGCAGTTACACACACTATTTAAATAACGGTGGCTGGAATGCGCAAAATATAGTGAGCAACTGGCAGTTCGCTTATCAAACCATTCGAAAAGCCAATTTGTTTTTAGAAAATATAGACCAGCTGCCCTTGCAAAACGAATACACCCAGGAGGATAAAGACCATTGGATCGGTGAAACCTACTTTATAAGAGCCTTTGATCATTTTAATGTATTCAGGCTATATGGTCCAATGCCTGTAATGGACAGATCCTGGGGCACTGATGAGGATTATACTACTATCAGGCGTTCACCGGTAGATTCCTCCGTGGCATTTATGGTACGCGATTGCGATGCTGCTGCGGCTTTGCTTCCTGTAACAGTAACCAGCGAAAAATTAGGCCGCGCAACCAAGGCCGCGGCGCTTGCATTAAAAGCAAGAATCTTACTATATGCCGCCAGTCCCCTTTTTAATGGTAACAGCGATTTTAAAGATTTCATAGACCCTGATGGGATAGCGTTGTTTCCTCAAAGTTATGATGCCAATAAATGGGTGCTGGCGGCTAATGCCGCTAAAGCGTGTATTGACGCCTGCGAGGCCGCGGGATATGGATTGTACACGGCAGCAAGCGGAGATCCTCTTGATAATTACCAGAATTTATTCCTGGTTAATAATAATAAAGAAGTGCTCTGGGCTACGAACCATAGTTATTTTCAGCATTTGGAAAGATGTTCAAATCCATTAGGGTATGGCGGGTATTCCATTTTGTCGGTATCCCAGCAGTTAGTAGATGCCTACCGCGATACTGCGGGCCGCAGTGTTATTACAGGTTATAATGCGGATGGCTCGCCTGTTATCAATAGCGCCACCGGCTATACAGAAACAGGATTTGCCACTGCATCAGGAAAATATTGGCCATCTGGCGTAAGCAACATGTATGTGGCCAGGGAACCGAGGTTTTATGCAAGCGTGCATTATTCAGGGTCTGTATGGAAGAATGCAACGGTCCAAATGTATTATAGTGGTAAAGACGGGGTTTCGCAAAATGCGTCCGACTTTTCCAAAACCGGCTATGTACTGAAAAAATTTTCAAACCCGCTGATCACTATTTCTACAAATACAGGTTGGGATCTGAAAACCTTTATCAGGTTCAGATTAGGAGAACAGTATCTGAATTATGCCGAAGCGCTGAACGAAAGCAGCGGCCCTGTATCCGATGTATACAAATATATAAATGCGATCAGGAACCGTTCCGGGCTGCCGGATCTGGCTGCCGGGTTATCCCAAAGCGAAATGCGCGAGCAAATAAGGCTGGAACGCCGGATAGAGCTGGCTTTTGAAGGGCACCGGTATTTTGATGCCCGGAGATGGAAAATTGCGGCAACCACCAATAATGGTAATTTATATGGACTGAATATCTATTCGGGCACCTCTTTAACCGACGCGTCTTTCTTTAAAAGAACCGTTGCTGATAAAAGAGTGTTTTCGGCCCCCAGGGATTATTTCTGGCCGGTACCGCAATCTGAAATGGATAAAGCCCCTAACCTCCTGCAAAGCATGTATTGGTAAAAAGCCTAACTGTATTAAAACAAAAAATGATAAACAATGAAACTTAAACTGTATTTTGCCATAGCCTGCATCCTGATGTCGCTCGCTTCCTGCGACAAATATTACAGCGGGATAAACGATGCAGAAAACTATAAGAATGTTTACATGCCCCGCGCTTCCAGCGATTCAACAGTACTGACTGTAACCCGCGATGAAGCCGTATTTACGCTGCCCTATAGTGCTTATCTGGGCGGGCCTGCCGCAGCCTCCGGCGATATTTCGGTATCATTTGCAGTAGACGAATCCCAGGTATCCGTATTTAACACTAAATACGGTACAAATTATCCCGTTTTGCCGGCAGCCAATTACACGTTTAGTGGTACCGCTTCTGTGATCAAAGCCGGTGAAAGGAGCACGGAAAAATTAACGCTGACGGTTCAGTCCAATGAAGATCTTGCTTTATTTAAAACCTATATTCTTCCTGTAAGCATAAAAACGGTGGATGGGGCCGGAAGCCATCTCGGAGAGAATTATACAACCACTTATTTTTTGATAAGAGTGGGCCAGGAAGAAGTGCTGAACTTAGGCGCCAACTGGGGCGGCATTTATTGTGTCGGACCGAAAAATACGATTATATCAAATGACAGTGTGAGCAAGGATATACTTATGTATATTCCTAATGACGAGGGGGTATATGATCAGGATCCGCTTCATATCGGTATTTATTGGGATGCGTCGGAATCTTTCTATTACATTAATGAAAATGCAATGTTGGTCAGAAATGCTCCTTATTGGGCAGGATTGTTCAGGTTTGATATGTACCCTGAGAATATTGCGCAAACGAACACTACTCCCACAAATATTATTGTAGCAAAATCTGTCTGGGCGGAGTTTTGGTTAGGCGATTTCTGGAACCAATATCTCATTGTTCCTTTTGGTGATTATCAGCTGACTATAGACAATGGCGGAGCGTTATGGCGGCAGCCGGTCTTTAGTTATATAAGCTCAAACAGAACCCAGGTAGCAACCGGGTTTGAGCGCTACTCCCAGGTGCTTTCTTATCCAAGCAAGCAGCCCACAGGGCTGGTATGTGTAACTGCGGATGGCGATTTGTGGTACTATTCACTATCGGACCTGGCAGTGCCCGATGCAGGCAAAAAAGTGGGAAGCGGATGGGCGGTATTTAAGAAAATAATTATTAGTGATAATGATATATTGGCGCTCAGCTCCACTAATGGCGTGTACAGGATTCCTTTTGATCCTGATCAGACTTATGATTTTTAATAAATAGCTATGATCTGTTTTATAAAAGTAAAATTTGCTTTAGCTGCGTTTGCTATTGTTTTGGGAATGCTGTTTGCCTGTACCAAAAGCGGCACACAAAATAACGATACCGGCAAAGATAGCGTAGCTTCAACCGGCTCGTTTATATTTCAGGCAGACCCAACCATCTTTTATGATAATGGTAAATATTACCTTTATGGTACCGATGGTTATACCCCCGACAAAGGGATTAAGGTATATGTGTCATCCGATAAAAAAGAATGGAAAGTGCCTGATGGCGTTTCAGACGGGTTTGCTTTAAGAGCGCTCGAGTCTTTTGGTACTGCGGGTTTCTGGGCGCCCCAGGTTTGGAAATATAATGACCGGTTTTACATGGCCTATGTAGCCAATGAGCAAATTGCCATAGGCGTATCTTCCAGCCCCGAAGGTCCCTTTTATGCCGGGAGCGCAATAGCGTTTGATCAGCATAATATAGATCCTTTTGTTTTTATTGACGAGGATGGTAAAAAATATCTGTATCATGTAGACATCAGTAACGGTAATAAAATTTATGTGGCTGCCATTAATGACGATTTTACAGCCATTGATAAAACTACCCGGACGCTTTGTATTACGGCAACAGAAACCTGGGAAACGATCCAGGCAAAAGTAACCGAAGGCCCTGCCGTACTAAAGCACAATGGGATTTACTATCTTATTTATAGCGCCAATCATTACGAAAATCAGCACTATGCCGTTGGATACGCTACAGCAGCCAGTCCGATGGGCCCCTGGACAAAAGCCATAGAAAATCCTATATTAAGCATGACCAATACCGGCAAACCAGGTACGGGGCATGGGGATATATTTTTTGATGCGGACAGCACTATGAATTATGTTTTTCATACACATAACTCTTTATCCACCGTTTCCCCGCGAAGAACAGCATTGATAAAAGTAGGTTTTGTAGCAGGCAGCGGCGGTACTGATAAAATAGTAATGGATGTATCTTCATTGTATTATTTAAAAACAAAATGATCTTAAAGCCATTGCAAATAATGAAATGTTCTGTTTTCGTATGGATGCTGTTGCTGTCTTTTCAAAGCATTGCAGCTGTTAATGATGAAAAATTGCCAAAAGCGTTTTTGCCTTTTGTAAGATCTTTGGGCATAGGCACTATCAACGGCGCACGGGCGCACGTTTCGTATAAAAGAGTTTCCGCAAATTGCCTGTATATAAGTACAGTATGGCGTTTGAGCCGGGATGCTGTACAGAACAGTATTGCCATAAAAATTTATCCCGCTTTTGACCCTGCCTTTCACTGGGCACCGCATCTTACTCCCGGCAGCAACAATATCATTGCGCAGCATGTGTTCCGGGCCCCGGCCATGCTGGTGCATAATAACAGCAGGCTTTTAACAATTATCCCCGATCTGGATCTGTTAAAAAAAGATACTCCTGTTCCCTGGTATATGGATATGAATGCAGAACGGAATTACCTGGAATTAGGAATGTCGAAAAGCAGGGTGGAAGAGCATGTGCTCTTTGTGAGAGATACAGGTGCGGTTTTTCCTGCGGGAAAAGTGGAGCTGGGGTTTTATGTAATGGTTTCGGAAAAAGCTGCAGATATTCAAAATCCCTGGCGAAATCCTTTACAGTTTATGTGGTTGAAATGGGGTGCCCCCCTTTATAAAACCGGCGAACCCTTGCATCAGCCCCAACTGGAGCCGTATATACAGCAAACCTACAAGTGGGCATTTGAAAGCTGGAAAAAGCCTGTATGGCAGGAGTTTGAATTGAATGGCAAAGCTGTTGGCGCACCTGTGTTTATTGTAAATATAACGCAAAGTCCCAACTATAAGGGTATAGCGGATCAGCGCGAGTTTTGTTCAATATGGAACCAGGCATGGTTTAATTCTTTAAGATCGGCGCAGGGCCTGTACCGGTATGCAAATCGCACTCATAAGGATACCTTAAAGCAGCAGGCGTTAAAAACAAAGGAACTGGCGCTTGCGTTCCCTAATGAACATGGTTTTTTCAAAAGCGTGGTTGCCACAGAAATGGAAGAAGTGAACATTGAGGGCCGGAAATACAATCGCTCTAAAGGGTGGGGTACAAAATATTTTGGAAATGCTAATCGTAATCCTTTCACATGGGATGCCAGGCAGTCGCCCTATCATATTGCCGACATGAGCTATACGGCCTGCTGGATGATGATCTGGTATAAAGAGTTGGAAAAAGACGAACGTTTAATAACCTATACAAAAAAGTATGCCGATGCATTACTGCCCCTGCAGGATAAGGATGGCTTTTTTCCTGCCTGGCTGAGCCTGGATAAATATCAGCCAATGGGTTATTTAGATCAATCAGCGGAATCCAGTATCTCTGTTACCTTCCTGCTGAAAATGTTTCAACATACGCATAACCGTAAATACCTCGAAAGTGCCAAACGAGCGCTGGGTGCGATTATGAAGAAGATTATTCCAACAGGGCAATGGGAGGACTTTGAAACCTACTGGTCGTGCAGCAGAGTAGGCAGCAAAGATTGGGTAGGCAAAAAAGTGCGGCGCAATGATATGTTTAAACAAAATAATTTTTGCATTTACTGGACGGCGGAAGCCCTGCTCGAAATGTACAAAGTAACAGGAAATAAAAGGTATTTAAAAACAGGCCGGCGTACGCTCGACGAACTGCTGATGTACCAGGCAACCTGGCAACCTCCTTATATGGCCATACACACCCTGGGCGGTTTTGGAGTAATGAATGCTGATGGCGAATGGAACGACTCGCGCCAGAGCCTTTTTGCCGGACTTATAATAGCGTATGGGAAAATTTTGAACAGTACCGAATATATTCAACGGGGACTTTCGGCACTGCGGGCCTCATTTACTATGATGTACACCCCGCTAAACCCACAAACCATGAAGCAATGGCAGGCCCGCTGGCCTTTCTTCGGCAAGGAGGACTACGGGTTTATGATGGAAAACTACGGACATGGCGGCGTTACCAATGATGCGGGGCTGGGTATTGGCGAGTTTACGATTTACGACTGGGGAAATGGTGCGGCAGCCGGGGCATACAACAGGCTTTATGATCAATACGGCGATGATTTTTTGAACAGGCAGCGCTAAAAAGCTAAAGTGTGAATAGTGAGTTTGGGGGAGATATACTCACAACCTGACCCATCACTACTCCTGGCGCGGGCTAAAGTATAAACAAATAAACAAAAATCCCGCAAAAAATGCGGGATCAGTTTTGTTCCTGGATATTTATAAGCGATTGCTATTTTCCCGAATAATTACGTAATAATTCGTTAGGGTTAAAAGTGAGTTTACTGAGAACCGCTTTTTTCTTGTAAGGTAATAAATAATTATTCTGACCTTTTTGAAAGGTAATATTGTTAGCAACATTCATATGAAGACCACCTGAATTTGTGGAAGATTCAGAATTTATCAAATTTTCGCCTTTAAAGTACATACCAGACCGGAGAGAAAAAGAATTTAATTGCTGTTGCTTCCTAAACCTGTTATTTTCCAGGGAAAATTTGTTTTTGGGCTTTTCTTTTCCATAATCATCTCCAGCAGCGCCCTCTCCCTCGGCAAACGCAGTCGCGGCAAGAGCAAGTATGAATAAAGCGTTAAAGAGTATAACTTTTAACATAACTGTAAGTTGATTAATGATACTTTGCAACACAAATATACATAATATTATTGTAATAAAAACTGAAATTTATATTTTTTTTAACTTTTTTACTGTTTTTTTAAGAAAAACTTTTAAAAATAGTTTTTCACATAAGAGGAAAACTTAAAGTAGGTATTATTTGTTTAATTATATACATTTATTGTGGATTAGCTTCAGTACCGGTTTTAATAAAAATAAAAGGAAATTTTATGAGAGAATTTTCACAGCAACATGAAGATAAAGGAGCAGAGCTCAACGAATTGTTACAACAATATGATAATCTTCGGAAAGGAAAAGGTAACTCTTATATTGAAGAAGACTCTTTTGAAAAATTAATAGAATATTTTGAATCCCAGGAACAATATATAAAGGCTTTTCAGGCTGTTGAAATGGCCATAGAGCAATATCCGTACTCTTCCTCACTGCTGGTCAGGAAAGCAGACCTGTTGTTAAATAGCCGGAAATACGAGGAGGCGCTGGAACTGCTGGAGCAGGCATTTATTTTTGATAATAGCAATATTGATATATATATATTAAAGACCGAAGCCTTCCTGGCGCTTGACAGACAGGAAGACGCCGTGGCTTTGTTAAATGAGGCGCTTGCGCTTTTTGAAGGGGAAGAAAAAATAGACCTGTTATTTGAGCTGGCAGATGTTTATGACGATTATGAAGACTTTGATAAGGTTTTTGACTGCCTGAAAGAGATATTGCAACAAGAGCCGGATAATGAAGAAGCCTTATATAAAATATGCTTCTGGACGGATTATACTGGCCGTAATGCGGAAAGTATTGAACTGCATAAGAAGATCATTGACGAACATCCCTACTGCGAGCTGGCCTGGTTCAACCTGGGTGCGGCTTTTCAGGGAATTAAGCTGTATGAAAAGGCGATCGATGCCTATCAGTATGCGTTAGTTATTGATGAAAAAATGGATTATGCCTATCGCAATATAGGCGATGCCTACATTCGTTTACGTAAGTATAAGGACGCTATTGAAAATCTTGAAAAAGTAATAGAATTGTCCAAGCCTGAGGACGTTATTTATGAGGCAATCGGGTATTGTTACGAAAAAATGAAAAACTATGCGCAGGCCCGTTTTTACTATCGGAAAGCCTCTCACCTTAATCCCGAAATCAGTTATCTGCTGTATAAAATAGCATATACTTACTACAAAGAAAATAAATATGAACAATGCGTTAAGCAACTGGATAGTGCCCTGAAAATAAAAAAAGCCAAACCGGAATACAACATCCTGATGGGAGAGTGTAAAATGTTATTGGGTTGTACCAAAGATGCCATACAATATTTTATGAATGTGGTAAGGCTAAAACCAAAATCGGCAGTGGGCTGGGAGGCGCTGATAAAATGTTTGTATGAAGCGGAATATTATGAAGAAGCCTTAAAACAGCTGAACAATGCTGTGCAAATGACCAATGCAAAACCGGTATTCATATATTACAAAGCCTTGATCAATTTTGGATTGGGCAGAAGAAAAGAAGCGCTTATCTGTTTTGAAGAAGCATTGATACAATCACCTTCACAGATAAAAAAAATATTACAGATCAATCCGGCCATATTACAACATCAGCAGGTTGCTGATCTGATCTTAAAGTATAAGAAACGTAAAAAATAAGTATATCCTTACTTTTTATAACAGGGGATGATTGTACTTAACGCTGCAGGTGCAAATGCAACATTTAAGATGGAACGCAAACGTATCTTACTTATTATTGGGTAATATATGATACATTTGCCGTCATAACAATTTGAAACAGGGAATGAAGTTTAATTTAACGCAATTACCGGAAAGAAATAAGCAGCCAAGAACTTCAGGTCTTACAATGGTGATGGATAAGGGCCTTGGTTTAGATGAAGCCAAAAGCTTTATGGATGTATCATCGCCGCATGTTGATATTGTAAAACTGGGTTTTGGAACAGCAGTGGTTACGCCGAGACTGGAAGAGAAAATAGAGCTGTACAAATCTTTTGGAATGGCCGTATATTTTGGCGGTACGTTGTTTGAAGCCTACCTGGTACGCAATCAGATCCAGGATTATATTGATACCTGTCAATCCTTAGGTATTGATTATATGGAGGTGAGCGATGGTTCTATCATTATCCCACATGCCGAAAAGTGCGGCTATATTGAAAAGCTTACAAAATACGGAACTGTTTTAAGTGAAGTAGGAAGTAAGGATGCAACGCATATTATCCCGCCCTATAAATGGATAGAGTTGATGCGTGCCGAGCTGGAAGCGGGCTCTTCTTATGTTATAGCAGAAGCAAGGGAAGCCGGCAATGTAGGTATTTACAGGGGCAGCGGGGAGGTGCGCGAAGGATTGGTGCAGGAAATACTGACACAGGTGCCCTCAGAAAAGATCATTTGGGAGGCGCCGCAAAAAGCCCAGCAATTATACTTCCTGGAATTAATAGGCTGCAATGTGAACCTTGGTAATATTCCTCCTAATGAAGTAATAGCGTTGGAAGCGATGCGTATTGGCTTAAGAGGAGATACTTTTGATCTGTATCTCAATAAAAAAACATCGGCCTGATGCGTTTGTATGGCCTCATCGGGATGCCTTTGGCGCAATCCTTTTCAAAAAAATATTTTACTGAAAAATTTGAGAAGGAAAATATTGCAGATGCGCGCTATGAATTATTCCCTTTAGAAAAAATAGATTGTTTAAACGAACTGCTAAACGCGCAGCCGCATCTTCAGGGATTAAATGTAACCATCCCCTATAAAGAGCAGGTATTACCTTATTTGCAGGATTTTGATGCGGAAGCAAAAAAAATAGGGGCATTCAACTGCATTAAAATTAAAAACGGGCAATTAAAAGGTTTTAATACCGATGCGCCTGCATTTAAAAGATCATTATTACCGCAGCTGCAACCCCACCATAAAAAAGCATTGATATTAGGTACGGGAGGGGCGGCTAAGGCGGTGCTGTTTGTGTTACAAGACCTGGGTATCGAATATATGTTTGTGTCCCGTAGCAAGGAAAATGGTCTATTGTACAGTGAGTTGACACCAGGAATACTTGCTGAATATCCGCTGATCATTAATACCACGCCTTTGGGCAGCTTCCCCAAAGTAGATACCGCCCCGGAAATTCCGTACCGGTTTTTAAATTCTGGAAATTATTTATACGACCTGGTTTATAATCCTGAAAAAACCCTGTTCTTACAAAAAGGAGAAGCGCAAGGCGCCACCATTAAAAACGGCTATGAAATGCTGGCGGGGCAGGCTGAGCTTAGCTGGGAGATATGGAGCGACAACGATAAATGATTTATCAGCCCCCGTGTTGCTGCTTTTTCATAAAGAATCTTAATAGTACATAACCTGCAAATCCTGCAAAGAGCGAGGATAACAGAATGACAAGTTTTATATTGTTAATTAAGTGGACATCGTCAAAAGCCAGTAAAGCTATAAATATTGACATGGTGAAACCTATTCCACCCAGGAACCCCGTGCCTGCAATCAGCTTCCAGCTGATATCTGAAGGTAACCTGCCTGTTTTACTTTTTACTGCAATAAAGGTTAATAAAAATATACCAAGTGGTTTCCCGATAATGAGCCCTGCTGCAATGCCAAGGCTATACCTTTCATAAAATAAACTGCTGATACCCGGGCTGATGATGATAGCAGTATTCGCTAATGCAAAAACAGGTAAAATGATAAAGACTACAGGCTTGTGCAGGGCATCCTGTAAAATATAGGATATGGATTTCTCACTGCCATTGCCAAAAGGTATGGCAAAAGCCAGCAATACACCTGTAATAGTAGCATGCACGCCCGAATGTAACATGCACCACCACATAATTACTCCTCCGATCAGGTAAGGTATCAGATTATATATTTTTAACCTGTTGAAAAGCAATAAAACAAGCCAGATGCCCAATGCACCTGCCAGGTAGGCCCATACAAGTGTTTTGGAATAAAAGATGGCGATCACCAAAATAGCGCCCAAGTCATCGATGACAGCTAATGCGGCTAGGAAAATTTTTAAGGAAGCGGGCACACGCTTTCCCAGCAGGGATAGTACTGTCAGGGCAAAAGCAATATCGGTGGCCATAGGAATGCCTGTGCCTGGTTGGGTGGGCGTTCCGGCATTGAGTAAGAAATAGATGGCAGCAGGTACGATCATACCCCCGATTGCTGCAAAAACGGGAAGCAGTGCATTTTTAATTTTAGACAGCTCACCTATATAAATTTCCCGCTCCAGCTCAAGGCCGATAAGCAGAAAAAAAATGGTCATCAACCCGTCATTGATCCAGTATTCTATATTTTTTCCGGCGAAGGGCATTTGCCATAAATGATGATAGCTTTCTCCGGAAGAAGTGTTGGCAATGATGAGGGACAGCAGCGTACAAAAAATTAATATCAAACCACCCGATTGCTCACTTTCAAAAAACTTTTTAAATAAGGTAGTCAGCATTTACTCAAAAATATTTGTAATAATCAATAGGTACAAATATAGCCATTGCTGCAGGCAATGGAACTTAAAAGGGTACAGAACCTTTTTTTGATTTCTTACGAATCCGAAGGATTCATATATTTATAGTTCAATAAATGTGATGGTCGTTGTTCGATCCGCCATGGATCGCATGTCTCGCGTGCGTTTTTTTGCTATATATATGATATCTTTTCGAGGTCTTTAATTAAATATTTATGCATTATAGTGGTAAGTCAAATAAAGTTTGTCGTAGTAAGCCTGACGAACTCACCTGCGACAAGCTGTTAATGACAAATAATGTATTTATTTTATAATAAGTTCTTTAAAGGATCAAGTTTTTTGCCTTCACGCCCGGCGGGGCGCGTAACTGCAACAGCGCTGATTTTTGTTCTTCCGTCCTGCGGCCGGCTGGCGCAAGCACCACCGAATAAAAATAGGCGCCTTGCAGTTACTGTTATCATTTAGCGGAACCCTGAAAATGCGAAGACCAAAAACAGGCATAAGCGATTATTCACAGATGATTTGCCAGGTAAATTCATTAGCGTTGCGTTATAAATTGAACATATTCAATTGATTAGATTTCTGTTCTTTGAAATATTGTAATTGAGTTTGTTGAAATAGTTGATTTATGGGCATTTTCTCAAAAATAGAGATGCTTAAAATCTGTAATATTTCGTAAAGGGTTTGTTTGAGCATAAATTTCTTTTTTGCAATGGCTACTAAAACATAAACCGATACAGCAATCCATACCTGGGTCTTTACTGCATTTTCACTTTGACCCCAGAATGATTTAATCTTGAGGTGTTGTTTTATCCCTGCCTGCGGCAGGCAGGCACTTAAAGAATAACTCTATCTTCCAACGGTGCTTATATAATTGTGCAATGTCTGTGGCTTTAAGATGGAAGTTATTGGTAAGAAACACCAGAGTCTTGCCACTTTAAAAATCATAGAATTTTATGCGCCGTATCTTTTCAGGATAACCTTTGCCTGCGTAATAGTTATTGAGCATAATAGTCTGGTCATATACTACGCCTTTGTCTTTATCCTTTGGGTGCGAATACAATCGGCGGTAATTCATGTTGTCTTTTGCTCTTGTAACAAAAAAGGCATCACAGCCATGAATCTTGTAAAGCCTCTTGTAATTGTAATCTACATATCCGCGATCCATGATATAAAAACTATTCGCTTCAAATCGGATAAAGTCCAACGCATTTACATCGTGGACATCGGCATTGGAAAACAAAATAAATTCAGGGATGGCTGTTTTCAAATCCAGTTGTGTATGCAATTTGATACCACCTTTTGTAGTTCTGAATGTTGCCCAATAAAAAGTGGATAAACACAAATCAATAGTAGTGGCATCAATAGCAAAGACATTGTTTTTGAGTGTTACTTCCAGTCCGTCATTATCAACATAAAGTTGTTTTGCTTCTTTAATGAGCAACTTTGCAAGGTCTTCGTAAATGAGATAAGAGCGGTTTTCATTTGCCCGGGTAATAGTGCTTAAAGAAACTACATCGCCAATGCCAAGATGATATGTCTTTGAGGCGTTGGCTTTTAAGCATATCATAGTATCACTAATACTCTGTCGATGGGTGAGCTGACCGAAAGCCATACACAAAAATTGTTTCCAACAAGTGAAGCCGCGCACCTTATAGTCGCCGGAATGCCTGTTTACAAGGGTTTGGAAGCGTTTGTAGGAAATTAACTCCATTATTTGGGAGAAGATGAATTTACCTCGATTCATAACTGCTGAAAATCAGCAAATTATAAATTTTTCTGTGCTCAAAAATTCAAATCGTTTCCAAATCAAAATCATAGAAAACTCAATACTGACAATACTTTCAAACTAAAGAAAATCTAAACGCAACGCTTATG
>JASGEW010000172.1:0-57032 GCA_047606125.1 Niabella sp.
CATCACCTCCGCACGACTTAGATTATCTGTATGTTCCATCCCGCAAAAATGACAACCCCTTTATTATTAAAAATGATGGGGTTGGACGAAGGGATACGAAGAATCTACTATTTTCCACTTTTGGCTTTTGACATCAATCACTTCATAGCCGCCATTAATTGGGTAAATATTATTTACATAGTTATTGCTCAATAAGGATAACGTCTTGTTTTTATCAGGTAAGCTATCTGTTTTTTGTCTTCTATTTGATTTTGAAATATCGAAAATGTCTTTAGCGGGAATAAATATTCTGCTAAAGGCTTCATTAAATAATAATCGATCAACTGTCTTTAGTTTAATAAGTTTCACTATAAAAACCCCTACAACGACTAAAAACAATAATAAAATTAATGTTTGGGCAGTTTTTTTTCTTTTCAATATTAGTTTTTTGCGTTGAAATGAAAACAAATTAAGATCGGGTCAACTCACTTGACCCGATCTTAATTTAACCCGACTTTTAGGGTTCTACTACTTGAACAACGCCTGTATTAATCCATACATTAACAGTGCCATCATCATTCTTCTCTATTCCATAACAGCAAATGTTTTCAGGAGACGTTTGGCAGGGAGATGGACACTGATGCGTTGGTTGTTCTGCAAATGCTGTCAGCGCAATTAGAACCATACTTAACTAAGAATGTCAATAAAGGCAATTTCGTTTTCATAATAAAAAAGTTTAGACTGCTGAAAAAAATATTTAATACAAAAGCTAAGTTACTTTACCATATTAATGAATCGTTAAATTTTTAATTCAAATCCAACTGAATTTTATTACTTTTAGGCTCATAACTAATTACTATGATTGGACAACAATTAAAACGACTACGTTTGGAGCATGGGCTAAGCCAGAAAGAAATGGGGCAGAAATTGCTCCTATCTCAAACAGCATATTTTAAATACGAAAACGATAAGACAATGCCTACCCTTGATTTACTTCAAAGATTAAAAGAAACATTCCATATCAGTATTGATAACCTTTTGCAAATAGATAGTGGTAACAATATTCCTGAACAAATGGCGAATAATACAGACCTTGCTTCGATTATTGCGGCGGGGGGGGGGTAAATATGATTATGGACAAATTAAACGATATTACCCTGCTTCTAAATCGGCTTTTGGATAAATAAACCATACTTTAAATATTAATAGATCTAAAATAAACACACCGATACAACTCGTGTGGAAGCCCTTACCGCTCATCCTTTTTATTTCAATAAAAAATAAAAATTCCTGTTTTTGCATTACATTCAATCCTTTAAATTTTTTTACATGAGGAATAAGTTCTTCTCAGCAATTATATTGCTGTTTTTTACCGCATCGTCTTTTGCTCAAAGTGCAGGCTCAAAGTATGATGTCAGCGGGGCGTTCGACCCGCACTTTTATCCATATCCCGGAACAGAATACCGCAGCGCTTCTGGCGAGCCGGGCCCCAGATACTGGCAAAACAGGGCCGATTATAAGATTGCGGCTACGCTGGATACCGTTAACCAGACCGTTACGGGTTCTGAAGAATTGGTGTACACCAACAACAGCCTCGATAATTTAAAATTTTTATGGCTGCAGGTAGATCAGAATATTTACCGCAAAGATTCGAGAGCTACCGCCACAACCACTGCAGAAGGTGGCCGTTGGGCAAATCCCGAATTTACAGAGGGGGATGTTATCAAATCGATATCGGTTGAAATAAACGGGAAAAAATATACACCCCAATACACCATCACCGATACCCGTATGCAGGTATGGTTACAGGATGCAGTAAAGAATGCCGGCGGTAAATTAAAATTGACTATCGACTTTTCGTTTAAGATCCCCGAAAGGGGCACAGACCGCATGGGCCGCTTAAAGACCCGGAACGGATGGATATACGAGATCGCCCAATGGTTCCCCCGGATGTGTGTGTATGACGACCTGCAGGGCTGGAACGTATTGCCCTATGTGGGCCAGGGAGAGTTTTACCTGGAATATGGCGATATTGACTTTTCCGTTACAGCACCTGCCGACATGATCGTGGTCGGCTCCGGCGAATTGCTGAACCCTGCCGAATGCTTACCGGCAGACCAGGCTAAAAAATATGCCGATGCAAAGAACAGCGAAAAGACCGTTGTTATACGCAGCGCCGATGAGGTTAATCATCCGAAAAGGTTCAGTGGTAGTAAAACCTGGAAATACAAAATAGTAAATGCACGTGATGTAGCCTGGGGTGCTTCAAAAGCATTTGTTTTGGACGGCGCCAGAATTAACCTGCCCGGCGGTAAAAAGAGTTTTGCACTAAGCGCCTATCCCGAAGAAAGTATAACAGACGATGGCTGGCAGCGCAGCACCGAATTTGTAAAAGGCGCCATTGAGTTTTATTCAAAAACCTATTACGAATTTCCTTACCCCGCAGCTACCAATGTTGCAGGAACTGTTGGCGGTATGGAATATCCCGGTATTGTATTTTGCAGTGCAAGGGCAAATGGCAGGGGATTATGGGGCGTAACCGATCATGAATTTGGGCATACCTGGTTCCCTATGATCGTGGGCAGCAACGAGCGTAAATATGCATGGATGGATGAAGGGTTTAATACCTTTATTAATGATTTTTCAACTGCCGCCTTTAATAACGGGGAGTTTAAAGAACAAAGTTATTTTAACGAGGACGATACAAAAATGCAGTTCAATGATAATATGGACAGGTTGTTTACGATCCCGGATGTGATACAGCAACGCAACCTGGGTGTGGCCGCCTATTTTAAACCTTCACAAATGTTACATAATTTAAGAGATAACGTTTTGGGCGCCGAAAGATTTGATGCCGCATTTAAAGAATATATCAATCGTTGGGCCTTTAAACATCCGTCTCCCTGGGATTTCTTTCATACAATGGAAAATGTAGGCGGCGAAGACCTGGCCTGGTTCTGGCGCAGCTGGGTGCTCAACAACTGGCGTTTAGACCAGGCTGTAAAAGATGTGAAATATACAGACGGATTACCGGCCCAAGGCGCCATTATTACTATCGAAAACCTGGATAAAATGCCTATGCCGACCAGCGTATTGGTTAAAGAAGCGAATGGTAATGAGGTTACCATTCAGTTGCCGGTTGAAATATGGCAACGCGGCAGCACTTACACGTTTAAAGCGCCCACCACCAGCGAAATAACCAGTGTGGTGATAGACCCGGATAAAAAATTACCCGACTGGAACAGGGTAAATAACACCTGGCTGAAAAAATAACAGGGTCAGACCGGGACGGGTCTGACCCCCCTAAAAAGACCTCACAGGCTTCTAAAGCCTGTGAGGTCTTTTTTATGGAAAAAATGATGTTTGGTTTCTCAATAACAAACGCGCCCTATGGCAAATATAGAAACAAACCAAACGGAAATAAAAGCAACAAGAAGTCATAGAACGATTTCGCTTCGCATAGATATGACGCCAATGGTTGATCTGGGGTTTTTGCTTATAACATTTTTTATTTTTACAGCAACTTTAAATGAACCCCGTACTTTCAGCCTGTATATGCCAAAGGGAGATGAAGGATCAACGCTTGTTCCCGAATCAGGTGCATTGAATATTATCATCGACAAACAGGGCAGGCTTTATTACTACGAGGGAAAACCAACAGATAACAGAACCGCATATAAAACTGCTTCGCTTACAACGATCAGAAAAGTGATCATTGATAAAAAGATGGATGTGATCTCAAAATACAGGCAGGACGCGGATTGTGAAGCGAGGGCCGTTGCTAACCATGCTGATCCGGGCGATTGCAGGCAGAAAGACCTGATGGTGCTGATAAAGCCTGCAAAGGATGCTGATTACAAAAATATTGTTGGTGTGCTGGACGAAATGACCATTAATAAAATTGCGCGTTATGCCATAGTCGATCCCGAAAAGGAAGACCTGGATTTTATAGGTTCCCGTTCTGAATAATTCAATAGTCTTATCAACAAAAAATAGATCCGGAAGGATAAGGGGAGGGGTATGCTCAGGAGAGAGACGTTGGAGTCGGAAGTCAGGAGGTCCCGGAATGAAAGATGGAACAAACAAGAAGGCATAAAGCGTTAAGCATCCGGCATTTTCAAATCTTAAATAGTAAATTATGGAAACAAGCAAAATTCTCTCAGCAAATGTTCTGGACATTGTTTTTGATGGCAGAAACAAAAGTTACGGAGCGTATGAGCTTCGGAAAAACTATGAAAAACGATTGGTGAAATCATTGGTTTTAACATCGGTAATTTGTATTGCCGTGGCCGGTGGGGCCTGGCTGAAATCTGTTTTTGTAAAAAAGACAGATACAGAAATTGTAAAGATTATGCCCGATGTAACTATTGCCGATATTAAGGATGTTAAAAAAGAATTACCCCCTCTAACCCCGCCCCCGATGCGTAAAATTGATATGCCCAAAGTTCAATCGGTTAAATTGACAACTCCCATCGTAACAAAAGATGTAATTGTTGATCCTCCTCCCACACAAGACGAATTGAAAGACAGCCGGATTGATAATATTACACAAATGGGAGTAAAAGATGCCGGAGTTATAATACCTCCCGAGTCTGTTGATGATAGAAAAGGTTTAATCGCTGGTAAAACCGTTCCTGAAGAAGACTATAGTAAAACATTTATTGTCGTGGAAATTGATGCCAGATATCCCAGCAACTGGAAAAATTTTCTTGAGAAAAATTTATCCGGAGAAGTGCCTGTGGATAATGGCGCTCCTCCCGGAACCTATACCGTAACCGTACAATTTATTGTAGATGCGGCAGGTAATGTAAGTGATGTGCAGGCTTTAACCCATATTGGGTACGGCATGGAAGCCGAGGCCATCCGGGTGATTAAAAGATCGGGAAAATGGAAACCAGCGATTCAAAACGGTCGGGAAGTAAAGGCTTACCGCAGGCAGCCTGTTACGTTCCAGGTGATGGAGCAATAAGTTTTGCATTAGGACCATAGTATTAAACCAGGACAACGGCATAGTAATTAAAATTGCTTCCCGGCCTTGTTTAATATTAAAAGTATCGCGCTCTGTTTAATATTATTTTATACCTTTCCTGTATAGGGTGTTATATAATTATACATCTGTTATATCAAGATTGACAATTACCTTTCAACTACTTTCATAATATATTGTTGATGAATAGAGGGCTTCTGGGGGTGCTTTTTAATTTATTGAGTTTAACATTTTGGGGCCAGTCTGAACATATAAACTCGAGTACTATATCTGTGACCAGGCAAACGTCGGTACACGATCCTGCAATAATAAAAGAAGCCATTAATATCGCTTTCAGAAAGTTGATTTTTAAAATTATTGCGCATTCCTTTGTTAATTTTACAGTGTATCGTATCATTTTTTAAAAAGATACAATACTTATTGCGGCGTAATATATTTAACTTAACACTACCTCTCTTTTACTTTTTTAGATGCGTTTGTCCTGTCCCGTTCAGCCCTGCAATGATCTTTGTTTTTGCTTAAGAAGCTGTAATTTCGCCATACGAAAAATTATTTTTTAAATGACATTGCATCGTGAAGGTAAAGGCTCAATCATTATTGCCCTTGTATTATTCCTGCTCATCAACTTTTTAACGTATAAACTCCTGTTTGTATCCTTGCCCGTAATATTTTATTTTTTGCTGGCTGTAACGTTGGTGCTGCTTGTTTTAGTGATTTCTTTTTTTCGCATACCTGCAAGAAATTATACCATTGATGAACATGCCGTTATTGCTCCATGCGATGGTAAAGTGGTAGTAATAGAAGAAGTGCAGGCCGATGAATATTTTAACGACAGGCGTATACAGGTTTCGATTTTTATGAGCCCGCTGAATGTGCATGTAAATCGCAACCCCGTTTCGGGAACAGTGCTGTATAGCAAATACCATAAAGGTAAATACCTGGTAGCCTGGCATCCCAAATCATCTACCGAAAATGAGCGCCACACCAATGTGTATCTTACCGGTAATGGAAAAGAAGTGCTTACCAAGCAAATTGCCGGCGCTTTAGCGAAGCGGATTGTGAACTATCTTTCTGTTAGCGATACGGTGCAGCAGACCGGTGAAATGGGATTTATAAAATTTGGCTCCAGGGTAGATTTATTATTACCACTTGATGCAACAATAAAAGTAAAAATTGGTGATATTGCAGTAGGCGGCATTACGGAAATAGCACGCTGGTAAATAATTATTTTAAAATGATGGATATGAAAAAAGATGTTGTGATTTTTTTGTTTTTTATTTTGACAGGCATTAGTGCAAATGCACAAATAAAAAGTGTTAAAGAAGTAGCAACCTCTGTTGCTGCTTTTATAAAAGCCCTGGAAGACGGGGACATAAAAACCTTAAGCGCTATTGCCTCAGATAAACTGACCTACGGGCACTCCAGCGGAAAAATTCAGAACAAAACCGAGTATCTTGAATCCTTTAAAACCGGTGCATCAGATTTTGTAAAGATCAACATTACTGATCAAACAATTGATGTAAGCGGCAATACTGCTGTTGTAAGGCATTTACTGGATGCAGATACGAACGACAATAATCAACCGGGCCATATTACTTTAAAGATTATGACGGTATGGCAAAAGCAAGGGGGTAAATGGATTTTACTGGCAAGGCAGGCAGTGAAGCCGGCTTCATAAACAGCCTACCAGTCTTTACCATTAGACCCGCTGTACTGTGTTTTCTTATTGGACACTTTATCCTGTGTGTTTTTTTCTTTTTGTTCCAATCTGTTTAATTGCTGCTGCGCCTGTTGCTGATTAAATTTTGATTTCGCCTGTTGGGGCTTTTGTTCGCCACCGCCGCCACCATTATTTTTTCTCAGCTGGCTCAACGCCTTTTGAAGGTTTTCACGGGCATCATTATCTTTCCAGTTCAGGCGTAAAGCGCTTTTATAGGCTGCAATGCTTTCCTGTAATTTATTTTGATTACTGTATACAACCCCTGTATTATAATAGGCTCCCGAACGTAGTATGGCATCTGCCCCGGCTGCACGGCTCACCTGCTGATATGCATTGATGGCTTCATCATATTTTTTCAGTTTATACAGGGCTGTACCCTTGTTCAGCAGCGCTGTATACTTATATTTTTCATCTGTTACTTTATTATAGGCGGTTACTGCCTCCAGTAGCTGGCCATTCTTAAAGTATTCATTTCCTTCATTAATAAAGCGTGCCTGCTTTTGGGAAAAAGCAAATACAGGCAACCACAATATAATAACTGTAAGTAGTCTGTGCATTATCTGTTTATCTTTTTGCGCCTGCCTTCCGGCAGTAACTGTTCCCAAACCAATAACACAAGCATTAAAGCAACGAAGATCCAGAAATAATAAGTAAAGCTCATCAGGCTGCTGTCCCCCGTGACTTTTTTTGCGATTTGCGAAAGGTTCGCAGTTACTTTTTTTATTGCATCATCGCTGTTTTCGAGGTGTACATAAACACCATTCGTGTTCGCTGCTATTTGCTTTAGCTCCTGTTCGTTCAGTTTGGATATAACTTCAATCCCCGTTTCGGTATCAACCTTATGGCCGCCGCTGGTAGAATCATCCGGTATAAAACTTCCCTGTGGGGAGCCGATACCTACCGTATTCACCATCAGGCCCCGGGTGGCCAGTTCCTTTGATAATTTTATGGCTTCTTCATCATGGTCTTCACCATCCGATATTAAAACAATAGCGCGGTATTTTGTGTCTCTTTCACCAAACGCTTTCAGGCTTTCCTTTAAAGCATCACCAATTACAGTACCCTTCATAGGAACAGCATCGGGCGAAGCTTCACTAACAAACATCTGGGCTGCACTATGATCGGGGCTTAATGGCATCTGCACATAAGCTTTGCCGGCAAACAGGATAAGGCCTACACGGCTATCAGGCATCGCATCCATCATTTTGCTGATGAACTGTTTGGCCCTTTCCAGGCGATTAGGTGTAATATCTTCCGCCAGCATGCTCCTGCTTACATCCAAAGCATATACCACATCTATTCCTTTCCGGGTAATGCCGTCGCTGCCGCCGGGCTTACGCAAACTCATAACTGCCAGCACACCCATCGCAAAAGCAATACAAACCAGCACAAATTTTAAATTAAAGCGTCGGGGACTGTAGCGTTGTACCATTGCCCTTACCAGCGATGGTTGCCCAATTTTTTTCACAACACCCCGTTTCCATTTTTTTACACCGATGAATAGCAGCAAAAAAACGAACAGGGCCAGGAAAAGCCATACAAAAAATATATATTGAAATTGAAAACTGCTCATTAATAAAAACAGATTATAAACCCCCTAAACCCTCTCAACCTTCTCAACCCTCTCAACTTATAAAAACTCTCTCAACTTTCCTGCCAGTTCCGTAACTACCCCGGATTGCCGCCCAAACCACTGCCGGCTACATCCTGCCTTCAAAAAAACCGTATTCCTTTAATATTTCTTTTAACATTTTAAGCCGCACCGTTGTCAGGTCATAGTCAGGGTCAGGGGATTCAACGTTTAAGACAAAGAAATACGGATGCTTGTTTTCTTCTACCCAGCCCACGATCCATCCCAGCGTATGGCCCTTTTCAGTTGTTCCCCAACCTGTTTTATAAGCCAGCCTGTAATTAGCGTTGTTTTCGAAAAGCATCGCATGCTTCACTTTTTCCTGGTAAATTTTAAAAAAGGGCAATTCGTCAAAATATAATTGCTTAACAACACCCAGGTTTTGATCGGGCGTGATCTTCAGGGAATTGTCCAGCCAGAAAGTATCAATTTTGGAAATTTTATACGGCTTTTTGTCCTTACCTGCGCCATATTTTAGCGAATCCAGCCAAAGCTGCATGGTGTCTTTCCCGATCCGGCGGGCCACCTCCTGGTAGTATGGAACTGCGGATATACGGAAAGCCGCATACATAGTAAGGTCTTTATCCCATTCTGCACGCCGTTTAATGCCATCCCAGGGAATGCTCATGCTGTCACTTGAAATGACGCCAGTTTGCAACCCGATCAGGGAGTTTATGATCTTAAAAGTGGAGGCAGGCAAATAAGTGCTGTCGCGATAGCGTTTTAAGTTGTAGACCGAAAATGCGCCGGTACCGTTATTGTAGAGCGCAAAACAACCGTTCAGCCGATTCTCTGAAAAATATTTTTCCAGGCGGCTGTCTTCTTTTACATTATTGGGCGTGCAGGACGTTAATACCATTACTGTAACCAGGAAGAGCAGCGAAAGATCCAGCCACGTTTTTGGGGCAAAAGAAGAAGATGCAGACAGGTAAGCCGCCCCGGCTGCTGGGGCAGGCTTATCATTATTGTTTGGTACCAGGTAAATCATAATCAGCAAAAATAAGCCGCTTGTTTTTGTAGTGCCGATTTTTGTGAATATTTAACTAAGAAGTGGCACAACGCTTGTAATATTCCTGTAAAGTAACCGGTTATGCAGTTTTTTCAGCAATCTCCTCCTGCCCCGTTGAATGATTACAGGCTGATCCTGGATCTGCCACCTGCTGTAAAAAAGAAAATCACGGCAGTTAAAGCGATACTTGATGACGATTACAGGGCTGCAATGCTTACAGGGAACCATTCTTTTATATACCTGGCGACCTTTATCCAAACGGAAATGAACGAGTATAAAATGGCAGAAGTTTTAAATAAGATAGCCTTGGGCTTTATGCCATTTAAAGTACACCTGAATGGGTTTGACCATATTGAAAAAGAGGAAATTTTTATAAAGATTAAAGAAGCAAATGCAATACAAAAGCTTATAAATGAAATTAAAATTGCTGGTGAATATTTGCAGGCTGCCCGTTATAATGAAATTCCAAGAATATCTGTTGTACAAAGGTTACAGCCATTACAGTTTGAAAAAAGCTGGAAACTGGTTTCCCAAAAACATTTTTCTGCCACCTTTGTGGCTGGTAAAATGCTGCTTTTAAAAAGAATGGTTGGATTTAAAAGCTGGCAGATTTTACGGCGTATGAGTTTTGAAAATCTTTTGGTAGACTGAGGGTGTTATACCTTAATATAGATTTTCTGCTTATCCAGCCAATAACAAATAGCCCACATGAACCCGATCACACAAATGGCGTAGGCTAAAGATCCCAGCCTCGGGTCGCCCGGAATATGAGAAAGCACATCTTTATATAACCAGTTCCAGAAATTTGTTCCTTTTGAAGAGGTAAACAAGTAAGATGTTTTAGGTAAAAACGCACTTAAGGCAAAAATAAACAATGGATTTTTACCAAACACTTCAAAAAAACGCGTAGGAAAGCCCCGGTATTTTTTTATTTCGATAAAGTAGATCATGGTACAAAGTGTAATAATCGCCAGCCCGGTAGTATAAACAGTGTAAGAGCTGGTCCATATTTTTTTATTGATAGGGAACACCATGTCCCAGCAAAAACCGGTTATTAATAAGGCTGTGCCCACAATAAAAAGTTCCGTCAGCATTTTATAAGCGGGCGCAAAGTTGCCATTAGCGATCCCCGGGTTATTTTTAATATATGCGCCAACAAAATAACCGAAAATCACTCCGGTAATGGCGGGGATCGTGCTTAATAAGCCTTCCGGATCAAAAGCCACGCCTTCGCCTTTGTACATGTGGGGAATATGTAGTATGGCTTTATCAACACGGGTACCCCACCAGCCGGCCAGGCTGAAGGGGTCGGCCGGGTTACCCAGTAAGCAAATGACCCAATAAAGCAACAGGAGCAATAAGGCCGCAAAATAAGCTGCCCTGGGTTTCAGGTAATATATAATTACAGAAGCAAAGAAATAACAAACCGCAATGCGCTGCAGCACTCCGAAAATGCGCACTCCTTTTGCAGGATCATGTTGATTTACCCAGTTTATGAACTCCAGCGATCCCTCATACCGGCGGATAAAGGGATACCAGTTTAAAAAAAGGCCGATTCCGAAAATAAGAAGGGTTCTTTTGATAACCTTTTTCCAGAAAGCATGATCTCCGCCTTCCTGTAACCTGGGCATAACAAAAGCCATGGCGTTCCCAACGGCAAAAAGAAAAAACGGGAAAACAAGATCCGTAGGCGTCAAACCGTGCCAGGGCGCATGCTCGAGCGGCGGGTAAATATGCGACCAGCTTCCTGGGTTATTTACCAGGATCATGAGGCATACTGTTGCGCCCCTGAAAATATCGAGTGATTTGTAACGGACCTTCACCTTATAATTGTTTTATAAAAAATGAACTGAAAAGAAAATGCTACCCATAAAATTACACAACTTTATAAATAGCAACCAAATGTAAAGCGTTTAATGCCGGGCCAGTCCACAGGTAATACAATTTTATATTTAATGATACTTTATGACTTCATTTTATTCTCCGGGTACATACAGCTATATTTGCGAATTATTTTTTGGGCTTTTTATGTAAATTACCGGTACATTTTTATCAGAATGGGACTGAGGTGGCGAAGCTATGAACAAAACTGCTTTGGATAAATATTGGTATGTGATATATACAAAACCCCGGTGGGAAAAGAAGGTTGCCCAATTGCTCACAGAAAGGGATATAGAAACCTACTGCCCGCTGAATCGTGTAAAAAAGAAATGGAGCGACCGGATAAAAAAAGTGGAAATACCTTTATTTACCTCCTACGTATTTGTAAATATACGGGAAGATGAGAAAGGAACGGTAAGAGAAACGGACGGGGTCATAAATTTTATATATGCAAACAGGAAGCCTGCGATAGTTAAGCAAAAGGAGATAGAAAAAATAAAAAGGTTTCTGAGCGAATATGAAGACATTGAAGTAATGCCCGGGCTGATCAGAAAAGACCAGACCGTATATATCAATACAGGGTTATTTGTAGATGAAAAGGGGCGTGTAGTGGATCTTCAGAATAATAAAGTAAAAGTAGAAATTGAAAGCCTCGGTTACACACTTACAGCTACATTTGACATATCTGAATTAAGCCCTGGCCCGGATAACTAAAATTGCAAAATGAAAACCATAAAAACCACATTGACTGTATTGCTTTTTGCAGGATTAACCTCCTGTAAAATACAGCAGAGCATGCCGCAATATCTGCAGGGAGCAACCAATGAAAATATTGAGAAAAATATTATTGTGCCGGAACTGGTGATCCAAAAAAACGATTTGCTGGCAATACAGGTGTACAGTGACTATTTGCCGGAGGGGGAAAGCCCGGATGTTTTATATAATCAACCCACACCAGTTGGCGGAGCGGCTGTGGAAAATAGTTCGGGCAGCACCACCAGCACTTCCGGGGGATATCTTGTAGATAAAAACGGAAATATTGATTATCCGAGAATCGGATTGATAAAGGCCGAGGGGCTAACTAAACTGCAGCTGGGGGATGAGATCAAAAAACGCCTGACATCTCCAAAAGAACTGCTGAAAAATCCGACCGTAATCGTCCGGTTTCAAAGTTATAAGATAACAGCGCTGGGTGAATTTAACACCCCCCAGACATTTACTATTCCCACCGAGAAGATTAATATTTTTGAAGCTATTTCAATGGCCGGAGGCATTACCCAGTGGGGACGGAAAAACGAAGTAAAGGTAATACGTGAACAGAATGGGCACAGGGAGTTGGGGGTTGTTGACCTTTCTTCTCCGCAGGTGTTTAATTCGCCCTATTATTTTCTCAAACAGAATGATATTATATTGGTTGATGCGATTAACGAAAAGGCAAAGACCCAGGATCAGACAACTACTATGAGCAGAGCCAGTTTTCTGATTACCGTAATTTCCGCTGTCAGCGCAATAACAGGACTGGTTCTGGTTTTTGTCAACAATTCCAATTAACTCCGTTAAAACTACTGTTAATTCATATTGATGGAAAATCAACAAATTGAGAAAGCTGATTTACAAAGACTCAGTTTCAGAGATCTTTTATACAAGTATATCCGCTTTCTGCCTTTATATGTTTTTTTTATAATCCTGGCATTTTTTGGGGCATGGTTATACCTGCGGTACGCGCAGGAAAAATATAGCGCTATGGGAACCATTCTGATCAACACAGGTGTAAGCAGCAGCAGTGATAAAGTGGATGAATTAATGTCCGGGGGGCTCAAGGAAAAAAGTATACAAAACGAAATTGAGGTGCTTCACTCACGGCCGCTGCTGATCAGGGTGGTAAAAAAGTTGAACCTTCAGCTAAGTTATACGGCAAAGGGCAAGGTAAAGGATATGAATGTTTATAAAGTGGGCCCCTTTATAATGCAGCCTTTACAGCTTGCGGATTCGAATGCATCCTTTTCTCTTTCTGTGGAAATATTAGATAAGCGGCAGTTCAGTATTAACAATACCATCTATAATTTCGGGCAGGCCTTTCACCTGCCGCAGGGCACCTTTAAATTGATCGAAACATCAGCGCCTGCCCCCGGAGCGCAATATGAAATTGACTATACTCCTGCAGAAGCAATGGCCGCTATATTAGCCCCTGCTGTTAATGTACAGCCCAAACTACAGGGAACGGGCATTCTGACCGTTGTGCATGAAACAACCAACCCGTACCTGGCGGCGGATATCGTTAATGCAGTAATGAGCGAATACAATGCAATGTCTGTTGAGCAGAATACTTTATCGCTTACTTCCAAAATAGAGTTTGCAGATAAAAGATTAAAGGAGCTGCAAACAGATATTGACAGTATTAAAAATAAACTGATAAGATTCCAGAAAAGTAATAGCCTGGTCAGCGCCGAAATGCAGATAGAGGGCCATTTGACGGAGGTTAGGGATCAAAGTAATATAGAACAGGCTCAACAGGTGACGCTGGCCAGTTTGTCGCTGATTGAAAATTATTTGAACAGCGGTACCCATACCTATAGCGCAACACTTATACCGTCGAACCTGGGCATTACAGATGTTACACTGAATGCGATGATCAGCCGTTATAATGAAGCACAGCTTCAGCGAAAAACCCTGCTGGAATCCAATGTCACCGAAGATAATCCGCGCATTGCTGTATTAAATGAGGGTATAGAAGCGCTTCGCAAAAATATACTGGAGAGTGTTCATATACTGAAAAGGAATTACCAGCAAACCAGGGGAATTGCTTCCGCAGAAAAAAACAAAAACCGGAACGATGCTTTGAATCTGCCCGAAAAGGCGACCGGGCAACAGGATCTGGAGCGACAACTTAAATCAAAACAAACCCTGTACGACATTTTAAATGAAAACAGGGAACTGGGAGCTTTAAGTGTATCGGGGGTTTTATCTGGCGGGAAGATATTGGAACAGGCTGCCGCCAACGATCATCCGGTAGCGCCCAACGGTAAAACTATTAAACTTGCAGCATTGTTGTTGGGTCTGCTGATACCTACCGGTTTAATACTTCTGAGGGAAGTATTAAATGACCGTGTTACCATCAGGTCCGATATTCAGCGGGTAACAGATACCCCGATATTGGGTGAAATTGGCCATTCCAATATAGAGAAAACGCTTGTTGTGAACAAACTGAACCGGAGTTTACTGGCAGAGCAGTTCAGAATTTTACGATCTAACCTGCAATATATTATAGGAAAGGATGATAAAGCTGTTCTTTTGGTGACCTCATCGTTTAGCGGGGAAGGGAAATCATTTATAAGTACCAATATTGGGGCAGTGCTTGCGCTTACCGGTAAAAAAACAGTCATTCTCGAATTTGACCTGAGAAAACCCAGGATACTTACCGGCCTCAATATGAGCCGCAAACCCGGATTCAGTAATTTTATGGTAGGTAATAAAACGCTGAACGAGATTATAATTCCCGTGCAGGATGAGGCGCATTTATTTATACTGCCCTGCGGACCTATTCCACCTAATCCTGCAGAACTTTTACTTAATGAAAAGATCGGCGAATTGTTCACCCAGCTAAGAGCGCAGTTCAACTATGTTATAATCGATACGGCTCCTGTGGGTATGGTAAGCGATGCATTAACGCTGAGTAAATATGCTGATTGTACCTTATATGTGACCCGTCAAAACAGAACATTTAAAAAACAGATAGGTCTTATAGATGAAATGTACCGGGCAAAAAAACTGCCACGTTTGTCTATTGTGCTCAACGATGTAAAAATGCCTACGGGCGGAGGGTATTATGGTAATTACGGTTATGGATACTATGGCAGCAGGGGTAATGATGGTTATTATGACGATGAGAACCATTCCAAAGGCGTTGGCCAAAGAATAATAGAAATGATAAATCCGGTAAACTGGTTCAGGGCGAAATAATTTTTTTATGAGAGTGTTGGTTACGGGCGGAGCCGGCTTTATAGGCTCAAATCTTACTGAAGCGTTATTGAAGGACCCGCGTGTGACAGGTGTAAGAGTACTGGACAATCTGTCAACGGGGTCTAAAAACAATATAACCTCTTTTTTTCAGCATCCTGCATTTGAATTTCTGCAAGGGGATATTCGCGATTTTGATACCTGTAAAAAAGCCTGTGAGGGAATACGGTTGATCTCACATCAGGCAGCATTAGGCTCGGTACCTCGTTCTATAGCCGATCCCCTTACTACCCATAATGTAAACATAACAGGAACATTAAATGTGTTTACGGCAGCAAAGGAAGCGGGCATTAAACGGGTTGTTTATGCGGCAAGTTCTTCCACTTATGGAGACCACCCGGGTCTTCCAAAAACAGAAGATAAAATAGGTAATCTATTATCTCCCTATGCGGTTACCAAATATGTAAACGAATTATATGCCGGGGTGTATGCAAATCTTTATGGCCTGGAATCGGTAGGATTGAGGTATTTTAATATCTTTGGGCCCAGGCAGAACCTTAAAGGTCCGTATGCGGCGGTCGTTCCCTTGTTTGTAAAAGCCCTGTTGACAAATGAACCTCCAACAATAAACGGGGACGGTATGCATAGCCGGGACTTTACTTTTATTGCAAATGCAGTCAATGCAAATCTGCTCGCATTGTTTACAGATAATATGGAAGCGCTGAACCAGGTCTATAATATCGCCTGTGGTGAGCAGACTTCTTTAAACAGGCTTTTCGGATTGTTAAGGCAGGAAGCGGGTATTGCGCTGGAGCCTAAATATGGGCCTTCCCGGGCTGGCGATATCAAACACAGCCTGGCAGATATTTCAAAAGCCGGTAAATTGCTGGGGTATACACCAACAGTTACCGTTAATGAAGGACTGGCAACAACTTTCAGATGGTATAAAGAACATGATCAATTTTTAATATAACCTTAAAATAAATTATTTCAATGGAAAGCAGAACAATTATTATTACCGGGGGAGCGGGATTTATCGGCTCTCATGTGGTAAGGTTATTTGTAAATAAATATCCTGATTATAAAATTGTAAACCTTGATGCGCTCACTTATGCAGGCAATCTGGAGAATTTAAAGGATATAGAAGATCAACCCAACTATATTTTTGAAAAGGCTGATATCGTTGACAGCGACGCTATCCAATCGATCTTTGAAAAATATCAGCCGGATGGCGTTATTCATTTGGCCGCCGAAAGCCATGTAGACCGGTCTATTTCAGCTCCTCTGGACTTTGTATATACCAATGTGATTGGTACGGTCAACCTGTTGAATGCTGCTAAAGAGCTATGGAAAGATAACTATACGGGCAAAAGATTTCATCACGTATCAACTGACGAGGTATACGGAGCTTTAGGCGACACCGGCTTTTTTACCGAAGCAACTGCCTACGATCCGCACTCTCCTTATTCGGCATCGAAAGCGTCATCAGATCATTTTGTATACGCGTATGCCGACACGTATGGTTTGCCAGTTGTACTAACCAACTGTTCTAATAATTACGGGCCGAACCATTTTCCCGAAAAACTCATTCCCTTAATGATCCATAATATCATTAATAATAAGCCGCTGCCGGTATATGGTGATGGTAAGTATACCAGGGATTGGTTATATGTAATTGATCATGCAAGAGCGATCGATCAGGTGTTTCATGAGGGAAAGCAGGGCGAAAAATACAATGTGGGAGGCTTTAATGAGTGGAAGAATATCGATCTTGTGAAGTTGTTGTGCAAACAGATGGACGAAAAACTGGGCCGCGAACCCGGTACCAGCGAAAAGCTGGTCACATTTGTCAAAGACAGGCCGGGACACGATTTACGTTATGCCATTGATGCTACTAAAATAAATAAAGAGCTGGGATGGTCACCTTCTGTCACCTTTGAGGAAGGGCTGTCTAAAACGATCGACTGGTTTTTAAATAACCAGGAATGGCTGAATAATGTTACCAGTGGCGATTATCAGAAATATTATGCTAAGCAGTATGAGCAGGGAGTTTAAAGATAGTTTAATGTGGTTTGTGCTAATATTGCCGAAGGCACCACCAGGCAAACAGCAAAGGATCAGGTCTATTTTACCACAGTAGCATACAGCAGCTTAATGGAGTTGTTTAATCATTTAGTAATTGCTGTGGATCTTGGTTATGTATCAGAAGATGAGTTGAGCGAATACAGGACTGATGTACAAACTTTATCAATAAAACTTTCTAACTTAAAATCATCCCAACTTAAACGCATCCGAAAGATCAATTTTATTTGGTTGTTCCTGTTCTTTCCACATATAATGCGCCCTTTAGCAGCTTTACACATGTAAACAATTTTAAACAACTATTCAACCATTTTCAACAACCATTCCAAATGAAAGGAATTATACTCGCCGGCGGCTCCGGCACACGTCTCTACCCAATTACAAAGGCAATCAGCAAACAGTTAATGCCTATTTACGACAAACCGATGATCTATTATCCGCTGTCTGTATTAATGATGGCGGGGATTAACGAGGTTTTAATTATCACTACTCCTGAAGACAGTGCAGGGTTTAAAAGGCTTTTAGGCGACGGGTCCCGTATCGGATGCAGGTTTGAATATGCGGTACAGGAGGTGCCCAACGGGCTGGCACAGGCTTTCGTTATAGGCGCTGGGTTTATTGGAAATGATAAAGTAGCCCTGGTGCTGGGAGATAATATTTTTTATGGTGCAGGGCTGGGGTCGCAGTTGAAAAAACTGACAGAAATTGAAGGCGGATACGTTTTTGCTTATCGGGTAAGCGATCCCGAAAGATATGGTGTTGTAGCGTTTGATGAGAATATGAAAGCGATATCGATAGAAGAAAAACCTGAACAACCAAAGTCTAATTATGCTGTTCCGGGCCTGTATTTTTATGATAATAGCGTGATTGATATTGCGAGGGAGTTAGAACCTTCTGCACGCGGCGAGTATGAAATTACCGATGTAAACAAGATCTACCTGAAAGCAGGTAAATTAAATGTTGCGGTTCTGGACAGAGGCACTGCCTGGCTCGATACGGGTACTTTTGATTCTCTTACGGATGCCTCCGAATTTGTTCGGGTGATTGAGAAAAGGCAGGGTACAAAAATAGGCTGTATTGAAGAAATTGCCTGGCGCAACGGGTTTATCAGTAAAGAACAATTGAGTGTTTTAGGCGATGAGCTGATCAAAAGCGGCTACGGCGAATATTTAAAAAAGCTGGAAAAATAATTGGACCAGGAATCTGCACAGGAGTACTATTGGCATCCTTCCGCTGTTATCGACGAAGGAGCTAAAATAGGTAAGGGAAGTAAAATATGGCATTTCAGCCATATCATGTCCGGAGCGGTAATCGGGGCAAACTGTATTATTGGGCAAAATGTATTTGTTGCAACTAATGTGGAAATCGGCAATAATGTAAAGATTCAGAACAATGTTTCTTTATATGAGGGAGTTATTTGCGAGGATGAGGTGTTTATAGGCCCTTCGGCAGTATTTACGAATGTTATTAATCCAAGAAGCTTTATAGAACGGAAACAGGAGTTTAAAAAAACGATCTTAAAGAATGGCGCCAGTGTGGGTGCCAATGCTACTGTCATTTGTGGTATTACCATTGGTGCCTATGCCTTAATTGGCGCCGGCGCCGTGGTAACAAAAGATGTTCCGGATTATGCGTTAGTGGCCGGTAATCCCGCACGCCAGATCGGAGTAGTGGATAGAGAAGGAAACCCGAAAATTGAAGATTAGTATTCATTGAATAAGGGCAGATAGAAATATAGGGTATGCTGCCATTAAATAATATGCAACAACACGCTACACATCAACACTGGACAGAGATCATCAAGCCGGAAATCAGCCTGTTTCAATTAAACCTGAAAGAAGTTTGGCGGTACCGGGATTTGCTGACGCTGCTGGTAAAGCGCGATTTTATTTCTACCTATAAGCAAACTATCCTGGGGCCTATCTGGTTTTTTATTCAGCCGCTGCTTACCACGTTGATGTTTGTAATTGTGTTTGGGCGTATTGCCGGTATCAGCACCGATGGTGTGCCCCAGATATTATTTTACCTGGCAGGTATTACTGTATGGACCTATTTTTCCGAATGTTTAAATAAAACCGCCACGGTATTTAAGGACAATGCGGCTATTTTCGGGAAAGTATATTTTCCCAGGCTGATCATGCCGCTATCTATTGTGATCAGCAACCTTGTAAAACTGGGTATTCAGTTCCTTTTATTCCTTTGCTTTTGGTTATATTTTTTTGTTAAGGGCGGAAGCATTCATCCTAACTGGAGTGTATTATTATTTCCTTTACTGGTTATGATGATGGCCGCTCTGGGACTGGGTTTTGGCCTGGTGGTCAGCGCTATGACCAATAAATACAAAGACCTGATCTTTTTACTCACCTTTGCTGTGCAGCTGGCCATGTATGCCACCCCGGTTATTTATCCTTTATCGGGCATTGCCCCCAGATACAGATGGCTTATACAGGCTAATCCAATGACCTCAATAGTAGAGGCTTTCCGTTATGGTTTTTTAGGAAGCGGCGTATTAGACTGGTGGGGGCTTTTATATAGTGCTGTGTTTGCTTTAGTAATAATGATATCAGGCGCGCTGGTATTTAATAAAGTAGAAAAGACCTTTATGGATACGGTGTAGTTGAGAGGGGTATTTTGTTTGGATGGTTTAGGAGGTTGAGATGGTTGAGAGCGTTTAGAGGGTTTGCTTAGAAAGGTGAACTGGTTGGTGTAGTTTGAAAGCATAGATCGATCAACTCAACCCCAAACCTCCTCAACCTGCTCAACCATCTCAACCATCTCAACCAATCAACAATAAATGAACGATATAGCAATAAAAGCAGAAAATGTAGGAAAACTATACCGGCTGGGTGAAACAGGCACCGGAACCATCAGCCATGATTTAAACCGCTGGTGGGCCAAGATGCGGGGCAAAGAAGATCCTTTTGCAAAAATTGGTGAAACAAACGACCGTACTACAAAGGGCAACAGCGATTATGTGTGGGCGCTGAAGGATGTAAATTTCGAAATAAAACAGGGAGATGCAGTAGGTATTATTGGCAGAAATGGAGCAGGTAAATCCACGCTGCTTAAATTACTGTCGAAGGTTACCAAGCCTACAACCGGTCAAATCAAAATTAATGGACGCATAGCCAGCCTGCTGGAAGTGGGCACGGGTTTTCATCCGGAAATGACCGGTCGTGAAAATATTTACCTGAACGGAGCGATACTGGGGATGACCAAAAAAGAGATTACCCGAAAGTTTGACGAGATTGTGGATTTTAGCGGCGTAGAACGGTATATTGACACTCCGGTAAAACGTTACAGCAGCGGTATGTATGTACGCCTGGCTTTTGCAGTGGCGGCGCATCTCGAAAGCGAAATCTTAATTATAGATGAAGTGCTGGCGGTGGGCGATACGGAATTCCAGAAAAAATGCCTCGGTAAAATGAATGATGTGAGCAAGGGCGAAGGCAGAACCGTACTGTTTGTGAGCCATAATATGGCGGCCGTGAGTGAACTGTGCCGCAGCGGTATATTTATGAAAAATGGCAGAGTGGCTGCCACCGGGCCGGTTGCTGATACAGTTGAACACTATCTGAACAGCAGCAGTGCCGCCACAGATATATGCTGGGTAGGAAAGAAAATAGATGTATGGAATACACTTGAAATAACAAAAGTATTTTTAAGCCAGGATGGAAAAAAAGAATTTACTAACGATGCGCCTATCGATCTGGAAATTAATTACAGGGTTCTCGAAATAAATAACCGTCAGTATCGCTTTGTAATAAATATTTTAGACGGGCATGAACAGGTAATTACCTCACAAGGTGTTTTTGTAGCGGTTAATAAGGCGGGTGAAAAAACAATCAGGCTGCTATTACCCGGGGAACTCTTTTCCAATAAACTATATAAAATCCAGCTGAGACTTGATATCCCCGGAGAATCTATGCTTATTCCACCCCATATATACGCTTCCTTTACGGTAACGCTGGTAAAACATTCTTATGGAATTTTGTTTGGATCGGAGCCGGAGGGTATTTTGCATTTGCCGTTAGATTATTCCATCAGTTGAGCTTATATACAGATAATTCAGCTTAAAAATAGCTATATTACATTCCATTTTTAATTAAACTTTGATTCCGGGCAAGGATATTCTTTGCGATAGACCCGCCAGCCACCGGGTGCAGAAGGGTTCAATTAAAAGTTTAGTAATGAGCCGGCATCTGTTTTATTAAAATGATTGACCCGCATGGTTTATAAGCAATGAAAATTTTTGGAGTTACAGGGGGCGGCCGGATTTTAGATGGAGCATCGGTACACAGGATTGCGCAATACCAGGATTTTCTTTCTTTTCACGATATAAAACTGGATGTTTTTTATTCAGAGATTAACAAACTCTCCTATTATAATCCCCAGACCGGTATAAAAACAATTGATTCATTAACAGGTAAACTTTACGACAGGCTAAAGTTTTTAGACAGAATGGGACTGCTCTTCAAGAAAAGAAAGTATGATACTTTCTGGATCAGCAGATCGGTTATTAATTATCCAAATTTATTCGACAACTATTTTGGCAATTATATTTACGATATTGATGATGCAGTGTGGCTGGCTGATGCCAAAGGCTCTTTTGACAAGTATTGCAGAAATGCAAAAGTGATATTTGCGGGCAATGATTTTCTGGCGCGGTATGCGGAGGCATATAATAAGAATGTTCATATAGTACCTACGGCTGTGGATACGACGCTATTTAAAAGAGAAAATAGGGATCAGGGCAGGTTCAGAATTGGTTTTTTTGGCACATCAGGCGGGTATAAATTTATAAAACCACTTCAGGGAGAACTTGCCAGGTTTTTAAAAGAATATGATGCTGAGTTTTGTGTAATGGGAGATCGGTATCCCGAAGAGTTGGACACACTTAAAGGACGTATTAGTTATATACCCTGGAAGCCTGAACGGAGTAATGGATTTCTCAATTCTTTGTCAGTGGGAATAATGCCTTTATTTGACACTGAATGGGAGCGCGGCAAATGCAGCTATAAAATGCTGCTGTATATGGCTTGTGGTATTCCTGTTATTGTAAGCGCAGTAGGCATGAATAAGGAGGTATTAAAATTGCAGGAGGGGTATGGAAATTTTGGCAGGGGAATAGATCAGGGGGAGGAATGGTATGATGCTTTGAGGTACTATTATAATATGGATAAAAAAGAACGGGAAGAACAAGGCGCTAATGCTGTTTCAGTTATCCAGGATCACTTCTCCAAGGAAAAAATTGGTAATAAAATCCTATCTGTAATAAAGAGAGAATATTTGTAAGATGAACATTCTTTTTTTTGGTCCGTTTTCTTACAGGGCAAGAGATAATGAATCTCTCATGATTCAGTTCAGGAAAATGGGGCACCAGGTATTTTTCCTAAACATGGAAAATAATCCTGAATGGAGCGCTCTTTTATCCGATCAGGGAATTCATGTTCAAAGGCTTCCCGGATTTATTAACTGGGGTAAATTTGGATGGTTAAAGAAAATATTCAGTTTAAAAAATCATATTACCCGTCATAAAATTGATATGGTGTTCAGTCATCTTGAGCCGGCCAATTTTTTATCGGTATTAGTGCAGCCATTTGTGAAAGCAAAAATTATTTTGGTTCGTCATCATGCTGATCTTTTCTATCTCAACAACTGGCATCGTTCTTTTTCTTACCGGTTTACTTACAATAATGCGAAACAGGTGATAGCAGTTTCCAATTATACCAAAGAAGTAATGGTAAAAAAAGAGGGCTTTAACGCCGATAAAATTTCGGTGATTCCCCTTTCTTTTAATTTTAATCTTTTTGATGAGCCATCCCCCGAAAGGGTAAAAAATATCAGGAGCCGGATTAATGCAGAGTTGCTACTGGTCTCTGTGGGCCGGCTTGTACCTAATAAGCGATTGCATTTATCAATTGAAGTGCTAAAAAAATTAAGAGATGCCGGTATAAATGCGGGATTGATGATCCTGGGAGAGGGGGTGTTAGAGGAGGAATTAAAAAACAGGATTCGCGAGTATCACCTGGATGCGTACTGCCATTTGGTTGGTTATAAAATAAATGTGATGGATTACCTGGCCGCTTGTGATATTTTATTACACCCATCCGATTCAGAAGCCAGTTCATTAGTAATAAAAGAAGCGGGTTTGCAAAACAAAGTAATAATCGCCTGTAAAAATGTTGGTGATTGTGGCGAATATATTGTTAATAGTGACAATGGGTATCTTCTCGATTTAGATAACTACGTGAAAGATGCTTTTAATATCATTGCCGCATCGCTGCTGAACAGGGAAACCCGATTAACGATCGGCAAACATTTGTGTGATACTATTTATCAGTTATACGATGTAAATAGAAATATTATTTACTACCAAAAGTTTATTGATGAGTGCTGATGTTTTCTTTTCAATAATTACACCCACCTACAACAGGGCTGGATTTATAAAAGATATGATTGTTAATATCCTGCAACAGGAGTTCAGACATTTTGAACTGATTATAGTAGACGATGGCAGCACGGATAATACCACTGAAGTAGTGCAGTCTGTTACAGACAAAAGGATTAAATACTTTAAAAAAGAAAATGGAGAGCGGGGCGCCGCCCGAAATTATGGTGCAGAAAAGGCTTCGGGCCAATACCTGATATTTTTTGATTCGGATGATGTCATGTATCCCCAGCATTTGAGCCGGGCCGCAGCGTATATTCAGGAGCAAAACTTTCCGGAAGTAACATATAACCCGTATGAAATTATTAATAAAGCCACCGGCGCAAAAAAAACAATTTGGGAAACGCCCGACCGTTTGAAGGAAAAATTAGCAGTTAATAATTTCCTGGCCTGCAACAGCGTTATTATACGAAAGGAAATTTTTGAACAATTTAAATTTGTAGAAAACCGGAAGCTGGCCACTGCAGAAGATAAAGAGCTTTGGTTAAGGATAGCAGCCCGGTATCCTTTTCATTTCAACCCGCGCGTAACTTTTGCCATAATCGAACATGAAAGCAGGAGCCTGAATACAATAATGCCCGAAAAAATTGAAGAAAGAACCCATGTACTTATAAAATCATTAAAAGCAGATGCTGTTTTTTTAGAGGCATTTGGCCGGCTGGCCGGATTTATTTTTGGCTTTGAATATGTATTGGCAGCCTTGTGCCATGCCGGCAGTAATAAAAGAAAAGCCTGGCAATATTTATGTCTGGCTGCAAAAGAAAGCCCCGGGGTGCTGAAAACAAAGCGTTTTTGGGCTGCATTTAAAAATATGTTACTAAGCGCGCGCGCCTAACAAAATCATAAACAGAAAACCGTGATAAAAGAGGCCGTAAAAAAAATGCTCCCCGTAAAAATCAGGAAAACCCTTTTCCTGGTATATAATAAAGCCCGGATTGCAACTATTGATAAATTGCTCTTTCCCGGGTTGCACCTGCCTCAATCCGCATTTTTTTTGTACAAAAGAGTTTGCCCCTTAAAAGATTACAATATACGGCTGGATGATAGCGGTGATCGGTTTATAAATAAACTGCTCTCGTATTGGAACAGCTGGACAGAGGAGGAATATATTTACGTGCATACCTGCGGAGGACTGATTGAACCGGCTCATGGCTGGCACATAACAAATGAAGGGAAATTAAATTATTACTCGCTTGGCCTTAGCCGGGCGCCGCATCAAAAAAAACCTTCTTTTATAAATCTTAAAAAGAAAAAAGAGGTTAAAAAAGTAAACAAGCTTATTTCTTTGAGAGATACCGGGGAAGAAAATTATTTTCACTTTTATAATGATGTGTTAGCGAAGCTCTTCTTTCTTGAAGAAAATGGATTCAGACTTTCCGCCTACCATGTTTTAATTACTGAAAAGCTGGCTCAAAAACCTTTCTTTTCTTTCTATAAAGAAAATCACCCGCAGTTGAAAAATATAAACTGGCTGGTGCAGGGTAACGATTATATAACAGCCGATGAAATAGTTTTTGCAAAGCCCGAAACTCACCGAATGGATTTATTGCCAAAGCTGGTTGCACCTTTTAAATTGAAAGCGGCACAGCAGAAGGAAGAGGGGAATAAAAAAATTTTTTTATCGAGAAGTTCCAAACGGTTAAGATTTATCGAAAATATGAACGAGCTGGAACCATTGTTAAATCAATATGGCTTTAATATTGCGGATGCTGACGATTTAATGCTCACAGAACAAATTACTTTATTTGGAAAATTAATTTACCTCATAGGCATACATGGGGCAGGCTTTGCCAATTTATTATACTCAGATAATATTGAGGTTTTGATTGAAATATTTCCTCCTGCAACTGAACAATGGTTACCTTTTCATTATGGGTTAATGGCAAAGCAAATGGGTATCAGGTATATACCGGTAATGGGCTGTCCATCGAAAAAATCGTATACCGGGGGCTTTTATTTAAGTACATCAGCACTTAACGCCGCTTTAAAACAGGTAGCTGTGGCATAATATGGAGAAGTTGTTTTTATTGATAACCAATCTTGGCAAAGGAGGCGCTCAACGGGTATTTTATGATCATGCAATTGCTTTTTCAAAATACTATGAAATACATGAGGTTGTGTTTGATATTGATGAAGAGGAGCGTATATACAATTCGGGTTTACCTTTACATTCTTTATCTGCGGGTATAAAAACGAAGAACCCGGTTGCAGGGCTTTTTTACCGGGCTAAGGCATTGAGGCGATTAGTTGATAAATACCGGCCTAAAATAGTGATCAGCCACATGGACGGGGCCAACTGGGTAAATGCGCTTGCGGCACATCAGGCAGAAAAAATATTAGTAGTGCACGGCACAATACTGTACGATAAGGAGGTAAAACCCCTTATGCAGTTCTTCAGAAAAAAGCTGATCATTCCCTGGTTATACAACAAGGCTGATGTAACGGTTGGGGTAAGTGAGGCGATCGCAGACGAGCTGAAAAACAGATGCGGCGTAAAGAACGCTATTGCTATTCCCAATTACTTTGATATTGCCGGTATTCGGCAAAAGGCCGGGCTACAGTTACCTGTAGAGTGGAAACGGATTTTTGAGAGTGGCGAAATACTGATTCATTCGGGACGTTTTCATATACAAAAAAAACAAGCCGAGCTGTTAGAAATTTTCGCCAGAGTAAAAAGAGAACGACCGGGTGTAAAATTAATTTTGATGGGAGATGGCCAATTGCGGCAGCGCTTGTTCGATAAATGCCGCCAACTTAAGTTAAGTTTTTATGAACCGTGGTCGGGCGAAACAAATACCTCCATTGCTACTGGCAGGGATGTGTATTTTACCGGTTATGTCAGCAATCCATTTAGTTTTCTTAACAAATCTGCATTGTTTTTATTTCCTTCCGCATGGGAAGGTTTTCCTATGGCACTGTGTGAAGCAATGATCTCAGGTGTACCCGTGTTATCTGCCGATTGCCCTACAGGGCCAAGAGAGATTTTGGCTCCCGGAACCAAAGACGATACATATACATTAAATAAAGCAACGTTTACCCAATACGGTGTTTTATTGCCCATGGCAGATAAAGCCGGTTTTGCTAAAGAATGGGTGCACACCATCATATCAATGCTTTCAAATAAAATGTATTTGGAAGAACGGGCATCAGCAGCAGCCGTTAAAATGCTTGATTACGAAAAGCAAAAAATAATCAAAAGATGGACATGCCTGCTGGACAGAGAATAAACGTTGGATAAGTGCAGCATGATATTGCAGTGTTAAGAAAAAAGAAAAACCACGACCTTTGCGGCTAAATAAAGTTTTAAAAAACTAACAATGTGCGGTATTGCAGGTTTTGCTGATTTTAAAAACAAAAGCACCAGGGAAGTAGTTGCTGCAATGGCGGCAACTATGCCCCATCGGGGACCCGATGGCCAGGCTGTTTTTTTTGATCAGCAGCAAACATTTCAGGTGGGATTAGGGCACCGCAGGCTGTCTGTAATTGATCTGAGCCATGCTGCGGATCAGCCGATGGCGTTTGAAGAGCTGGTGATCGTATTTAATGGTGAGATATATAACTACCGGGAAATAAGGGCTGCGTTGGAACAGAAAGGCCACTCGTTTAAAACCACTTCAGATACCGAAGTGATCCTGCATAGCTGGAGAGAATGGGGGCCGGCAGCCATTCATCAATGGCACGGCATGTTTGCCATAGTGATGTACGACCGGAAAAGCAACCAGCTGATCGCGATCAGGGACCGCGCCGGAGTAAAGCCACTGTTTTACTTTTATAAGGAGGGCTTGTTTTTGTTTGCTTCAGAACTAAAAGCCCTGGTGGCGCATCCGCTTTTCAAAAAGGATATAAGTTCCGAAGCCGCTGCTTTGTATATGCAGTTTGGGTATGTGCCCGGACCGTATACCATCTATCAGCATACACACAGGTTGCAGGGAGGCTGTATGTTGTTCCTGGACCTGGAAAGCGGCAATATTAAAACAGAGCAGTACTGGAATGTGTATGATTATTATAATAAACCAAAATTAAAAATTTCGCTTCCTGAAGCAATTGAAGAAACAGAAAAGATACTGGAGAAAGCCTTTCAATACCGGATGGTGGCAGATGTGCCTGTAGGTGTTTTTTTAAGCGGTGGTTTCGACAGTTCCTGTGTTACAGCCTTATTACAGAAAAACAGCATTGAAAAAATTAAAACATTTACGATCGGCACCCACGACAATAAACTGGACGAAGTGCCTTTTGCCAGGGATATTGCAGGTTATTTAGGTACGGATCATACAGAATACTATTGCACACCTGAAGAAGCATTGGATATCATTCCGGAACTGCCCTTTTATTATGACGAGCCTTTTGCCGACAGCAGCGCTATTCCCACTATTTTAGTAAGCCGGTTAGCGAAAAAAAAGGTAACAGTGGCGCTGTCTGCAGATGCGGGAGATGAAATATTTGCAGGCTATAACAGGTACGATTATGTAAGCCGTTATGGTCGAAAGCTAAGACAAATTCCCCGGCCGCTGCGTAGTGCGGTTGGCGGGCTGATGGAAACGGTTTCTTCGGATAAGATACCGGTTCTAAAAAACAAACCTAATTTTCACAGCCGGTATGATAAAATAAAAAACCTGCTGGCCGACCCTTCAACCCCCGGCTTATTAAGAAACCTGGGTATTGTTTACTCAGATAAAGACATTAACCGGCTGTTCGCAGCGGCACCACTGTTATTGCCAACAGCGCATTCCCATACCCAGTTGCAGCCACAGTTTGCAGATACGCTCTCCTTTATGATGGCAGTAGATTATCAAACCTATATGGCTGATGATATTCTCCAAAAGATTGACAGGGCTACCATGAGTGCCAGCCTGGAAGGGCGCGAGCCGTTTTTGGATCAGTCAGTAATAGAATGGGCCGCACAACTCCCGTCCGGCTTTAAATATTACAAGGGCATAAAGAAATACCCCCTGAGACAGATCGTTTATAGATATCTCCCTCCATCACTTATGGATCGACCAAAAATGGGATTCAGCATCCCGGTAAGCAACTGGTTAGCTAATACGCTTCGGCCAATGGTGGAAACCTACCTGGGTAAAACGCAATTGCAACAGCACGGACTTTTTAATGTAGAAGCCGTGCAAAAAATAAAAGCTGATTTTTTTTCAGGGCGGAAAGAAAAATATTTAAAAGTGTGGCATTTGTTGATGTTCCAGCTGTGGTATAATGAATGGGGCCGATAGAAATACCCGGCCGAAAGGTGCAGCCGGGGCGGTAATAAAAAAAAATAAAAAAGAAATCCTGCTTAAATGCTCAGGGGCAGTATTTTTATTAATACTTTTGAAAGTATGACTGCTTATGCTCAGCAGTAGTAAGTCAAATAAATTTTGTCGTGGTGTCCCGGATAACTATCGGGATAGTGACAGACAGTTTTTGACGGACATAACAGGAGTGTAAACAAAGTATATAAAGCGTAACAAATAAAATTTGATTATTATTAAAACCCATTGTAAGTTATGAAAATTGCTGTAGTCGGAACGGGCTATGTTGGTTTGGTTACCGGAACCTGTTTTGCCGAGACCGGAAATATTGTTCACTGCGTAGATGTGAATAAGGAAAAAATTGCAAAACTTAAAAAAGGCAAATGTCCGATTTATGAACCGGGTCTGGATATTTTATTGCAACGGAATATTAAGGAAAAAAGGATATTGTTTACGACAGAGCTTAAGTCGGCAGTAGATAAATCCGATATCATCTTCCTGGCCCTGCCTACGCCTCCCGGCGAAGATGGGTCTGCAGATTTAAAATATATTTTACAGGTAGCAGAAGATTTATCCGGGATCATAACCAAATACAAGGTAATTGTAAATAAAAGTACAGTGCCGGTTGGCACTGCGGAGAAAGTGGTAGCTGTATTGGAAAAAAAATTATCAAAAGACCTGTTTGATGTGGTTTCTAATCCGGAATTTCTGCGTGAAGGAATTGCAGTAGATGACTTTCTGAAACCGGACAGAGTGGTGATAGGCACGTCTTCAGAACGGGCAAAAGAGCTGATGAATGAATTATACCAGCCATTTGTGCGTCAGGGTAACCCGATTTATTTTATGGATGAGCGCAGCTCCGAGATGAGCAAATATGTAGCCAATTCATACCTGGCAATGCGGATATCGTACATGAATGAAGTGGCAAACCTGTGCGAATTAACAGGGGCAAATGTAGATATGGTTCGTATTGGTATTGGCAGCGACAGCCGGATTGGCAAGCGCTTTCTTTTCCCTGGTATCGGCTACGGAGGCAGCTGTTTTCCCAAAGATGTACTGGCGCTGCATCATACTGCAGGTGAGCATAAATATGATTTCAGGTTACTGGACACTGTAATGAAGGTAAATAAAGGTCAAAAAAAAGTACTGTTTAAGAAAGTAAAGAGATATTATAAAAACAACCTGAAAGATAAAAATTTTGCAATCTGGGGACTGGCATTTAAACCTGAAACAGATGATATCCGCGACGCTCCTGCCTTGGATCTGATCAGCGATCTGCTTGAAGCAGGAGCAAAAGTATCTGTTTTCGATCCTGAAGCAATGGGCAACGTAAAAGCATTGCTGGGAAACAGGATTACCTATGTGAAAGATCAATACTCCGGATTAAAAAATGCGGATGCTTTGCTGATCGTTACCGAATGGAGCGAGTTCAGAAACCCCGATTTTGACCGGATGGTAAAGCAACTGAAATCCAAAGTGATTTTTGACGGGCGAAATGTTTACAGCCTTGAGAAAATGGAGGAATTAGGATTTTACTATAATAGCATCGGCCGCAAAACTATCAAAAGCAAATAGCTGAAAAATTAAAAAAATATACGGATGAAAAAGAAAGTATTAATTACAGGTGCTGCCGGGTTTTTAGGATCACATCTGTGCGACAGGTTTATAAAAGAAGGATACCAGGTTATAGGAATGGACAACCTGATCACAGGAGATCTGAAAAATCTGGAGCATTTATTTCCTGATCCCCATTTTGAGTTTTATCATCACGATGTTACCAAATACATTCATATTCCCGGCAGCCTCGACTATATACTGCACTTTGCGTCTCCCGCAAGTCCTATCGATTATCTTAAAATTCCGATTCAAACATTGAAAGTGGGCGCTATGGGCACGCATAACTGTCTCGGTTTAGCCAAGGCAAAGGGCGCAAGAATACTGGTAGCCTCCACCAGCGAGGTTTATGGCGATCCGCTGGTACATCCGCAAACGGAAGAATATTGGGGAAATGTGAACCCCGTAGGGCCCCGGGGAGTGTATGATGAAGCTAAAAGGTATCTGGAATCAATAACCATGGCATATCATACTTTTCATAAAGTGGAAACCCGTATTATCCGCATATTTAATACTTACGGGCCGCGTATGCGCTTAAACGACGGACGGGCCCTGCCGGCATTTATAGGGCAGGCACTCAGGGGCGAAAATATTACGGTGTTTGGCGATGGCTCGCAAACCAGGAGCTTCTGCTATGTTTCAGATTTAATAGAGGGAATTTATCGTTTATTGTTCAGTGATTATAGTTTGCCGGTAAATATCGGCAACCCGGATGAAATATCTTTAAAAGACTTTGCGGAAGAAGTATTGGCATTAACAGGGCATACTGTGAAGATTATATATAAACCCTTACCTGCCGATGATCCCAAACAGCGGAAGCCGGATATTACCAAAGCTCAAACAATCCTTGGGTGGCAGCCCAAGATCAACAGAGCACAGGGTTTGGCCGAAACGTATCATTACTTTAAGTCCTTACCTCCGGAAGAATGGTTTAAGCAACCCAAAGAATTTATATCGTCCAAATAAATACGGGGTTCATATTTTAAGAACCCGGAGCAAATAATTGCCTTTGGGCTGGTTTTTATAATATATCAGCAGCACCGCCAGCCCATAAAAGGGTAAACAAGGTATCTTATACCGTGATAGCGCGCCAAAATTATAGGTAGAGATACCAACCGAATAGGCAAACAGTAAAGAAAAGATCAGGCAAAACTGTATGATCGGGTCGGCAGCTATTGTCTTCCATGCTGTGGATAGCCCCACTGTAAATATAACCTTAATAGTAAGGATTAAAAATAACAGGGATTCCAGGGCGGACACTAGCGCAAATATTTTTCTTGCCTCCCATATATAAGGCCGGAACAGTGTTACATTAATAGCCTGAGGGAGTTTTAAAAGCATATCTCCGGGGTTATCAATCTCTCCCAGGTCATAACTCGAACCCTCGTCGCCCGATGCATAACTGATCCAGCCCCTTGTGATCTTTGCAGTCTCTGAGATTTTGTTAAGGGAGTAACGGCCCAAATAAGCTTCTCCCAGATAAGATAAAGTAAAATAAGTTAAAGCGCAGATGAATACACTAACCGAAATATTTATAAAAAGTTTAGCCGCACGGGAAGGAATGTTTTTTGTATAAACAAATATGATCCACACAAGCAGCGCCGGTAAAAAAGCTATAAGAATATACACTTTTATAAGGTATACAATATAGATGCTTAATATAAGAAACATAATATTCTTTATGGTATATTTCTTATAAGCCATTATCTGAAACACATAATAGACAAGCCACCCCAGCGCACAAATACAAAGCGTATCTTTAAAAATACCCGAACCCCAGATAACAACACTTGGAATAAACAATATAGCAATAGCAACTTGTCTTGTATATGCCGGATAGGCCCTGGCAAAAGTTCTGAACAGGGCCCATACTCCGGTAAATGAAAGAACAGCAAATGCGATTGCAGTAGGCATAAAAGTACCACCCAGCAAAAGGCTGATGAAGGCGGTAACGCTGCTTACAAAATAAGAAGACGTATCATGATACCATTCCAGTGCACTTATATAGGGATAATAGCCAACAGTATGATCTTCAGGGATCCTGAAAAGCAGGTTCAGCCATTTTACGGCCGACTCATTAAAAGCGCTGTTAATAATGGTAGCATGCCGGAAAAAATTGGTGGTATCTCCCCCGCCATAATAAAATAAATAGATGCAGCTAATGACAACAGCACCCGATATTTTTACACTTAACCCGGCTATAAAGTATTTCCGGTAAGGATGATGGCGATTGAAATGCCTGTTCCTGAAAATACAGGCAAGCAGGTAAATAAAAACTAACAGTGAAATGGATATAAGTATCTCGAGTATGGCGTTGTACTGTACCAAATGTTCCGATTAAAGTGCTGTAAAAGTAATAGTTTGCCGTAATATTATTTGTGTGGTTTTTTTTAAGTACCTTTACCCCCAATTTTTGCTATGCCAAAACTTCTTCGTATTCATAACAGACTAATTGTTGGTGGTCCGACTTTAAATGTGCTGAATCTAACGAAACACTTGCAACCGGATTTTGAAACATTGCTGGTGGTTGGCGAAAAAGATTTACACGAAAAGGATGCAAGTGAAATGGCAAAGAACATGGGGATCATCCCGGTAGTCATTCCTGAGATGGGGCGGGCGATACACCCTTTGAAGGATTATAGCTCCTATTGGAAATTAAGAAAAGTTATAAAATACTTTAAACCTGATATCGTGCATACACATGCGGCAAAGCCGGGGGCGGTTGGCAGGTTTGCTGCTGCTACGGCAAAAATACCTGTAATCGTGCACACTTATCATGGCCATGTTTTTCATTCTTATTTCAGTAAAACAAAAACCGGCGTTTATGTTAATATTGAGCGGGCCCTGGGGCTGCACACCAATGCGCTGGTTGCAATTAGCCCCCGGCAAAAAGAAGAGCTTTCTCAAACATTCAGGATCGCCAGACCCGATAAATTCAGAGTGGTACCGCTGGGTTTCGATCTGTCTCCTTTTCAGCAATCCCAGTCAGAAAAAAGAGCCCGGTTCCGCGAGCAGTATGGTATCGGCGATGAGGATATCGTTATTGGCATTATAGGCAGGTTGGTGCACATAAAAAATCATAGTCTGTTTTTAAAAGCGCTGGACTTTGTGCTGAAACATACCACCAGGAAAGTAAGAGCCTTTATTATTGGGGATGGCGAAACCCGGGAACCGCTGTTCTGTCAGGCAGCGCACTTAAAAATTCCTTATAACAGACCCGGTGGTCAGTATGATGCCACAAAACCGCTCACTTTTACGTCATGGAGAACAGATGTCGATGTAATAAATGCGGGTCTGGATATTATATGCCTTACCTCTTTGAATGAAGGCACCCCGGTTAGCCTTATTGAAGCGCAGGCAGCCAATAAAGCCATTGTGTCAACCAATGTCGGAGGGATCTCAGATGTCGTGAAGCATAACCAAACGGGCCTGTTGTCGGATATTACCAACCCCGACGAATTTTGCAGTAACCTGCTGGATGTGGTGGAAGATGATGAACTGAGAGCGGCCCTCGGTAAAAATGGCAGCTGGGTGCTGGAGCAATACGATGTAGCAAGGCTGGCTGATGATTTTAGGAAATTGTATTACGAGTTATTGGATAATAAAGGAGTAGAATATGTTCGGACTGTTTTCAAGGAACAAAAAATCTGGAACTTTTGATGGTTCTGTACTAAAAGTAGATATGCATTCACATCTGCTGCCCGGTATAGATGATGGAGCAAAAGATATTGAAACTTCTGTCGAATTAATTAAAGGCCTGAAAGAACAAGGCTATTCCAAATTAATAACCACCCCGCATATTCTATGGGATATGTACAAAAATACACCGTCTGTTATTCATTCGAAGCTTGAACTTGTTCGTGAAGAACTGGATAAACAGGGAATAGAAATAGAATTACAGGCAGCAGCCGAATATTTTCTGGACGATCATGTTTCAGAACTGTTGCAGAAAAAAGAGCCGCTGCTCACGATCAGGGATAACTGGGTATTGGTCGAATTTTCCGTAATGCACATGTCCATGATCATGAAGGAAATACTCTTTGATATGCAGATGGCGGGCTATCAGCCGGTTTTGGCACACCCGGAACGATATACTTATTTATATAAAAAATATGATGTGCTGCATGAGCTTAAAGAAAATGGCTGTTTTTTTCAGCTTAATATACTTTCTTTGTCCGGGGGATATGGAAAAACGGTTTCTGAAATGGCGGGTTATTTTATAAAAAATGACTTTTATGACCTGATTGGTACAGACATGCACCATACCGGTCATTTACAGCGGCTCAAAACCCTCGAATTCTCCCCGCAGCTGCAGGAACTTGCCAATAGCGGCAGATTAATGAATAATCAACTGTAGTATTGTCAGGTTTCTTCATTAGGTAAAGTTTTTGTAAAACTTAACCTGGTTTAAGTGCTAAGCTCTTTTTTATAAGTACCTTAGCACATCCTCTCCTTAACAAATTTAATTACAGGCAGCATGGAAAAAGAAAAAGAGTTTAGCGATTTACTGGTTGATAATGCAGGATTTCTGAAGCCGTTTGCAGTAAACCTTACAAAAAACAACGAAACGGCTAACGACCTTTACCAGGAAACACTTTATAAAGCTTTAGCAAATAAAGAGAAATATAATACGGGTACCAATATTAAAGCATGGTTATTCACGATCATGCGTAATATTTTTATAAATGATTATCGCCGGAATGCAAAACGCAGAACCGTTTTTGATAGTACACCCGAAGACTACCTGATCAACCTCAGCCAGGTTTCGGTTGCCAATTCGGCGGAAAGCACTTTAAGGCAGAAAGAGATCGAAGCCGCAATTGAAGGGCTTCCTGAAACCTTTAAAGTACCCTTCAAATTATATTTTGAGGGATATAAATACCAGGAAATATCCGAGTACCTGGATGAGCCGCTGGGCACCATCAAAAGCCGTATACACTTTGCGCGCAAGCTGCTGAAAGAACAGATCAACCGGTATTAAAATATGCGTCCCGTCAGCAATGGCGGATTTTTTTTATAATACCGGTTCCTAAAGTATCGGGAAACGTGCTGTTTGAGGCGTCCCTGACTGCCGTCAGGCAGGCTCGCCTCAAACAGTTATGTTATCGCCTCCCGGCGATCATAAAAATAAACCAATGTCGGTTTTCAAAACCTGTGGGCCTTTTCACTATAAAAATTAAATTCGCAATTCATAATTCATAATTCATAATTCATAGCTCCCACATACTATCCACTCCCATCGCCTATTTAAAAGGGGTAGGGCCGCAGCGTGCCGAACTTTTGCAAAAAGAGCTGGGCATTTTTACCTTTAACGACCTGCTGCACTATTTTCCCTTCCGGCATATCGATAAAACCAGGATAACGGCTATTGGTAATATCAATCCGGCAGAGGAGTATGCCCAGGTGGCAGGCATTCTGGAAAATGTACAGGTAATGGGCGAAAAGCGGGGGCGTAGGCTGATAGCACAGGTTCGGGATAAAACAGGCGCCATGGAATTGATCTGGTTTAGTGCCATCAATATTATCCGGAAAATGCTTCAGCCGGGCGCCGCCTATATTGTTTATGGTAAAATTTCCTGGTTTTTAAGCAAACCGCAGATTGTTCATCCCGAGATGGAAATATGGACGCCCGGGAAGTTGCAAGACAAAGACCACCTGGAGCCAGTGTATCCGTCGACTGAAAAGTTAAAAGCCAGGAACCTGGGTGGGCGGCAAATAGGTAAGCTCACAAAAGTGTTGCTGCCGCATATCGGGCCAAAAGACATCCCGGAAAACCTGCCGGAAAAAGTGATAGAAGCACTAAAGCTGCTGCCGCGCTTCGACGCTTTTCAGCAAATACATTTTCCTAAAACCCAGAAACATTATGAGGCGGCGGTGCGAAGACTGAAGTTTGAAGAGATCTTTCTGGCGCAAATGCGTATGAACCTGTTACGCGCCCAGCGGCATAGGTTTTCTAAAGGAGTGATCTTTGATGTGGTCGGGAAGCATTTCAACACATTTTATAATGAACACTTACCGTTTGAACTTACCGGTGCGCAAAAAAGAGTGCTCAAAGAAATCAGAAACGATACCGCCCGTGGCCGGCAAATGAACCGGCTGTTGCAGGGAGATGTGGGCAGCGGAAAAACTATTGTGGCCCTGCTTTGCATGTTGCTGGCTGCCGATAACGGCTACCAGTCTGTTTTAATGGCGCCTACCGAAATACTGGCCAGGCAACACTTTCAGGGAATTGTTGCTTTACTGAAGGATATGAACATAGATGTGGCCCTGCTAACAGGATCGGTAAAAGGCAAAGAGCGGAAAAATATCCTGCAGGGTATCGCCGAAGGCTGTATGCAATTGCTGGTGGGCACTCATGCCGTGATAGAGGATGCTGTAAAGTTCAAAAACCTGGGGCTCGTAATTGTGGATGAGCAGCACCGTTTTGGCGTAGCGCAGCGGGCCCGGCTTTGGGAAAAGAATGATATACCGCCACATGTACTGGTAATGACGGCAACACCTATTCCGCGCACGCTGGCCATGACGGCTTATGGCGACCTGGATTATAGTGTGATTGATGAGCTGCCACCTGGCCGGCAACCCATACAAACGGTGCACCGGTTTGATAATGAAAGGAGTAATGTGATGGATTTTCTGAAGGCGGAAATAGCTTTGGGGCGGCAGGTATATATTATCTTTCCATTAATAGAGGAAAGTGATAAGCTTGATTATGAAAACCTGATGCGGGGTTACGATGAGATCAAAACTTATTTTCCGGAACCGCAATACTGGATCAGCATGGTGCATGGTAAGCAGCCGCCTGCACAAAAGGAGCTGAATATGCAGCGTTTTGTAGCGCATGACACGCAAATAATGGTTTCGACAACAGTGATTGAGGTGGGCGTAAATGTGCCCAATGCCTCGGTAATGGTAATTGAAAGCGCAGAGAAATTCGGACTTTCCCAATTGCACCAGCTGCGAGGCCGGGTAGGGCGGGGTGCGGAAAAAAGCTATTGTATTTTACTTACAGGACGAAAACTGGGCTGTGATGCCCGTGAGCGGATAAAAATAATGACGTCTACAAATAATGGGTTTACCATTGCGGAAAAGGACCTGGAACTGCGTGGCCCCGGCGATATAGAAGGCACCAGGCAAAGCGGGGCGCTTAATTTTAAACTGGTCAACATTGTAAGCGACCGGGCCATGGTGGAAGCCGCAAAAAAAGTTACAGAAGCAATACTAACCGATGATCCTGATTTATCTAAACCTGAAAACGAGCGGCTGACACAATTTCTGCAATCGCAGAAAGGCAAAACAGTCTGGAGCAAAATATCGTAACGCTGATAAGACAGGGATGGTCTGAAACATGATACTGATCTGACCGCCCGGGTCTGACCAGGAAGTAAAAGGAAAAACGGTTTGGAGTAAGATTTCGTAAAAACCTTTACCGGTTGAAAAGATTAAGTTGAGTTTAAAAATTATACTGGAAAAATTTTCAAGTTTTGATTTATAGTGTTATATTTATAATATTCTTATAGCACTGTAACAATAGGGGCTAACCTCCGAAACCCATGCTAACGCGAAAAAGTACGAGAAAAAATTTAAAACCAATGAAACGAAAAATCACACTTGCTATTTTGCCGCTACTAATTGCTGCCTTCTGTATGCTAATCTATTCTTGTAACAAAAAAGAATCAATTAAAAACGAGGAAACCACGTCGTATTCTAATCTTTATTCAAAGGGAGGTGTTGTTCATAATGAACTACTTAGTGCTTTTGCGGATAAGCTTTTAAAAAAAACCAACTATCGTCCAAATTAAATTCGATTTTGCTAAAACATCAGGAAGCCTTGAAAGGAGCTTTTCCTCGTACTGCGGCGCCGTCTTCAGAAATGAATCAATTGCAAACAGAAGTAAATGAGGCGGTAGCAGAGGAAGTGCTACCGGTGGCTATTGCATATTTAGAAGAAAATGGTTTCAATGAACAGATTGCGCAGATTGGGTTAGACCCAGAGCCTGTTATTGATCAGATTGTTGTTGATATAAACAATGCGTCAGCACAAACACCTGAACAGATTTTGAGTAGCTTTTCCATAAATCAAAGCCTGTCCTTTCAAACATTTACAGAAGATATACAATACGTTATCGAGAATACTCCTGTTACTTCCTTTGAGTCACAAATCAATAATTTAAAAAACTTATATTTGAATCAAATAACATATAGTGTGGAAGCATTGGCGATTATTAATGGTTGCGAAACTGCAAAATCGTCCTTCGCCTATTGGAATATTGAAACAAACACAAACTATTGGGATAATGTTATTACAGAAAATTTTGATCCAACGACTTTACAAACTATAAATACTATAAATAATAAAACTATACCAAGACGGGTGTCCACAGATCGCAGAGATATTGTTGTAGCTGATGCGGTAGGCGCAATCGGGGGAGTAATTCAAGGTGCAACTATTGGTGCTGCTGCTGGGTCTGGTGGGGCTTTAGTAGTTGGTACTGCTGGAATGATATTAAGGGGTGCACAAGCTTCTGCTGGCGAGTATGTTCTGAATAAATTAAAAAGTTGGTTATTTGACTAAAATAGATGTATATGAATATTTTTTCACAAAAAACAATAGGAAGAATTTTCAACAAAACTTGGTTTTTGCCAGTGCTTCTTTTTATAGGTTTTGCAGTAACGGGTTGTATCCAAACAAGAGAAGATCTGTTGGGGAAATTAATTTACTGTGGAATACTTTGGGTATTGGAAGTACTTTTCTTTAAAAAAGCAATCAATAGAGTTTTGCATAAAGTATTAGAAAAGTACCAAGAACAAAAACAGCAATAAAACGATATTAAAAGCCATCCGAAACCGGGTGGCTTTTTTAAACTCCGCCTCGGTTCGGATCTTCACGAATCGATTAAGTATAATTTTTTTGTCCAAATCCGTTCTTTGGCATAAATTTATTACCAGTAATATTGTTAAGCCAATAAAATTCAACAAAAACTCTCAGTAATGAAATTATCTGAACTAAAACCCGGAGACTGGGTATTGTTAAACGATGAAGGCGTGGAAAGGGAAGGAACGGTGATCAGGGTGAGTAATGAAGACCACCAGGTATGTGTAAATAACGGAATACAGGAATTTTGGTTTGATATTGAAGATGTAAAGCCCGTGGCCTTATCTGAAAAACAGCTTTTGAATCTTGGTTTTGAGAAAATGGACGCCAACGGCGGGGCAAAATATGGCAAGGGCCCTTTTAGAGTGATTGTGCCATCGGAAACGGATTTTTCCAGGATTGAAGCATGGTACCGGGAAGATAAAAGATTTTTCGACCACCCCATCATGGTGCACGAATTGCAAAATATTTATTTACAAATGACTAAAGTGCAATTGCAGGCCTGACATTTTTAAGAAACAGGATATTTTTTCCTCAAACAGATTCTTATTTAAGAAGAAACTGCTACTTTGCCGGACTGCGCTACTGCATCTCCGGCATTCTTTTTTGCCATAAAACCAGAATTTTGGGCATAATTGTAAATTTTAAACAAATTATCCCTATCTTTGCACCCCTAAATTTTTATGGCGAAACAACCCTTAATAAAACAAGATGGTGTAATTCTGGAAGCCTTATCCAACGCGATGTTCAGGGTAAAGCTTGAAAATGGCCATGAGATTTTAGCGACAATTTCAGGAAAAATGAGGATGCATTATATCCGTATTTTACCTGGCGATAGAGTTGGATTAGAGATGTCCCCTTATGATTTAACACGTGGGCGCATCAATTTTAGGTATAAAAATTAATAACGCCTAAAGCATAAGGCATAAAGCATAAAAATTATGAGAGTAAGGGCATCCATTAAAAAACGCAGCGCGGACTGCAAAATTGTACGCCGCAAAGGAAAGCTGTATATCATTAACAAAAAGAATCCTCGCTATAAGCAGCGCCAGGGGTAAAATAATTTGAGATTTGAGATTTCTGATTTATGATTATAAAAATAAGTTGGTTGTTCTCAAATTAGAAATTTCAAATAATAAATTTAAAATTGAATTATGGCACGTATTGCCGGTGTTGATTTACCAAAAAATAAAAGAGGCGAAATAGGTTTGACCTATATCTACGGAATTGGCCCTTCCACGGCTAAATATATTCTGGATAAGAATAATATCGACCGTAACAAAAAAGTGAATGACTGGAACGATGACGATCTGAACGCTATTCGTTCCACCATTACTGAAGAGCTGAAAGTAGAAGGACAATTACGTAGCGAAACTCAAATGAATATCAAGCGTTTGTTAGATATCGCTTGTTATCGTGGTCTTCGTCACAGGAAAGGGTTGCCCGTTCGTGGTCAGCGTACTAAAACCAACAGCCGTACACGTAAAGGTAAACGTAAAACTGTTGCCGGTAAGAAGAAAGCCGCTAAGAAATAATTGCAAAAGGCCTTAAGCATTAAGCTTTAGGTCTTTTGCATTTGCACTGTAAATTACCAAGCCGATTTCGGAAGCCAGGTGCAGGATTAGGATGGGTTTGGGGTTCTGCAAACAGCAGGATTTATTTTTTAATTAAAGATTACCTCAGTCTCTCATGGCAAAAGCACAATTAAGCGCAAAAGCCGCCGCTAAAAAAAGGATCGTAAAAGTAGATGCCTATGGCGATGCGCACATTTCCGCAACTTTCAACAACATTATCATCAGCCTTACCAACAAAACCGGCCAGGTTATTTCCTGGAGCAGCGCTGGTAAAATGGGGTTCCGCGGTTCTAAAAAGAATACTCCTTACGCCGCCCAGATGGCAGCGGCCGATGCAGCTAAAGTAGCTACTGACGCAGGTTTGAAAAGAGTGGATGTTTTCGTAAAAGGGCCCGGCTCCGGCAGAGAAGGCGCTATCCGTTCTCTTTCCCAGTCTGGCATTGAAATAGTAACTATTAAAGACGTTACACCGCTTCCGCACAACGGATGCCGTCCTCCAAAGAAGAGAAGAGTATAGGCCCCTCAATCCCCCGAAAGGGGAAGTTGAGAGTACTAAAACATAAAAGTTCTTTACATAAAAATAGAGTCAGAGTTTTTTAGCTTTAATTCTATTGCCAAATTTAAACGACCTCTATAAGCCCCTCCTTCGGAGGGGTTTGGGGAGGCGATTCATTTTAAAAAAGGGTACACAATTAATTTTTTCTAAAGCTTTTTAACGATTGAGGTACCGGTTTCTAAAAAAGCTTAAATGAAAGTATAATTATGGCACGTTACAATGGTCCTAAGACCAAAATCTCCCGTATTTTCGGAGAACCTATTTTAGGTAATGGTAAATGGTTGGGTAAAAACAGTAACCCTCCCGGTCAGCATGGTGAAAAGCGCAAACGCAAAACTCTTGGAGAGTATGCCCTGCAATTGCGCGAAAAACAAAAAGCTAAATACACTTACGGTGTGTTGGAAAAACAATTCCGCAAAACTTACGAAGAAGCTAACCGCCGTAAAGGTGTAACCGGTGATAACCTTATCAAATTACTTGAATCCCGCTTAGACAACACGGTATTCCGTTTAGGTATTGCCCCCAGCCGCCCTGCTGCACGCCAGCTGGTGAGCCACAAGCATATTGAAGTAAACGGAGAAATTGTGAACATCCCCAGCTATTTATTAAAAGCAGGTGATATTATCACAATTAAGGAATCAAGCAAAGGCCGCAGCTCTATTACAAGCGTGGTAAGTGCAAAAAATCCTAAATACACGTGGCTGGATTTTAACGAAACCACGCTCACCGGTACTTTCATTACTTATCCTGAAAGGGAAAGCGTTCCTGAAAATATTAAGGAACAGTTGATTGTAGAGTTGTATAACAAGTAATCTAAGGGAGGTTGACAGAGGACAGTTGACCGTTGACAGCTTTATAATTACTGTCATCCGTCATCTGACAACTATCAACTTTACCTTATGCACCATTCACTATATAAAAATAAAATATGGCAATTTTAAATTTTCAGCAGCCGGATAAGATTATCTTACAAAAAGCATCTGATTTTGAAGCCCAGTTTGAATTTGCTCCATTGGAGCCCGGCTATGGCGTAACTATTGGTAACGCATTACGCAGGGTTTTACTGAGCTCTCTGGAAGGATATGCTATTTCGGCTATTAAAATAGATGGTGTAGACCATGAGTTTGCTACCATCAAAGGGATCAGTGAAGATTTAGTGGAAATCATCCTGAACCTGAAACAGGTTCGTTTCAAAAAGATCGTTGATCATGAAGTGGCCAACGAAAAGATCTCGCTTTCTGTAAAAAATCAAACTGAGTTCACTGCCGGAATGATCGCTGATGGCACCCAGTCTTTCCAGATCATGAATCCTGAGCTGGTGATCTGCACTTTGGATGCATCTGCAAAATTGGATATTGAATTAACGATCGGTAAAGGCCGTGGTTATGTGCCTTCCGATGAAAACGCGGTAAAAGACGCTCCGGTTGGTTTAATTCCTATCGATTCTATTTACACTCCGATAAAGAATGTAAAGTACAGCATTGAAAATACCCGTGTGGAGCAACGTACCGACTATGAAAAACTGGTTATGGAAGTGGTTACCGATGGTACCATTCATCCCGAAGATGCCGTAAAACAGGCGAGCCGCATCCTTATTCAGCATTTGATGATCATCACTGATGAGAACATTACTTTTGATAATAAGGAAGAGAAGAAAGAGGACCTGGTAGATGAAACAACCCTGCAACTACGTAAAGTGCTGAAGACTCCGTTAGAGGATCTGGATCTTTCTGTACGTGCATTTAACTGTTTAAAAGCAGCTAAGATCAACTCTTTAAGTGAGCTGGTACAGTATGAACAGGAAGACCTGATGAAGTTCAGGAACTTTGGTCAGAAATCTCTTTCTGAGATTGAGCAGGTGCTGAATGAGAGAGGCCTTGGCTTTGGAATGGATCTTCAGAAATTAGGTATTGATAAGGACGATTATTAATTACAATAAGCTAATGTGCCAATGTGTTGATATGCCAATTAGCTTATTAGCACATTAGGATATTATCACATTAAACAGTAGGCTGCAATTCCCTGACTACGGTGCAGCTGAATATTTTTAACATTGATGTTATATGGGCTAATGGCTCATTATCACATCAGCAAATTAACAAGTCATGCGTCACGGAGACAAAATCAAAAATTTAAGCCGCACTAAAGCGCACAGAGAAGCACTATTGGCAAATCTTTCTTGTCAGCTTATTCAGCACAAACGCATTGTAACTACTTTGGCAAAAGCCAAAGCTTTGCGTGTTTATGTTGAGCCTTTGATCACTAAGAGTAAGGAGAACACTACACATCAGCGTCGTATTGTTTTCAGCCACTTACAGGATAAAGAAGCCATTAAAGAATTGTTTGACAATGTTGCCGGTAAGGTAGCCGGCCGCCCCGGTGGTTACACACGTATCATTAAGTTGGGCATTCGCCCCGGTGACGCTGCTGAAAAAGCACTGATCGAACTGGTAGATTACAACGAAATTTACGGTAAAGGCGCTGGCGAAGAAAAAGCCGCCGGTAAGCGTACCCGTCGTCGTGGTGGTAGCGGAAGCGGTAAGAAAAAGGCTGAGACTGCGGATACTGCTGTTGCTGCAGCTCCTGTGGCGGAAGCAGCCAACATAGCGGATACTGCTGTTGTAACTGCTCCTGTCGAAGCTGTAACAACTGCCGATGATTTAGCTAAAATTGAAGGGATCGGTCCTAAAGTGGCTGAGATTTTCAATGAAGCCGGTATTACTTCTTTTGCCCAGCTTGCTTCCAAAACAAAAGAAGAGCTGGAAGCTATCTTAGATCCACATGGTGGCATTTATGTAGCAATGGATCCAACAACCTGGCCACAACAGGCCCAGTTAGCTGCAGATGGCAAATGGGATGAACTGGCAGCGTTGCAGGAAGCATTAAAAGGCGGCAAAGAAGAGGCATAGTTAATGCTTCTTTAAAGAACAATTTGACACCCCGTTCCGATAACCGTTGGAACGGGGTTTTTGTTTAATCCCCTGAATAGGGGATTTTATTTTGCCGGAAATGGCTGTAATTTCGGAACGGCACCTTAATATTTTAAATCAATTATGATACAACTACCCATAGCGCGCTATCACTTCACAGTAAATTGGGGTGGCACCCGTGTACAGTTTACCGAGGTTTCGGGCCTCGATATTGAAATTGAAACCATACTTTCCCGCGATGGCAGCAGCCCGGTGGATAATGCAAGAAAAATCCCGGGCTTAAGAAAATATGCCAATGTGGTATTAAAACGGGGAATTGAAAAAGGGGATAACGACTTTTTCAACTGGATCAATACCAAGCAAATGAGCAATATTGAGCGGCGCGATATTACCATCGCACTATTGAGTGATGCGCATGAACCAATTGTGAGGTGGTTGCTTAAAAATGCTTTCCCTGTAAAATATGCAGGCCCTGTATTAACAGCTACTACAAGCGCTATTGCCATAGAAAGCCTTGAACTAACGCATGAAGGGATCAGCATTGTAAATGATTAGGCTGCCAGGTACAGTCCTTATATATAATTCCTGTTCTTCAGCTCCAGGTATTTATTAATAGTGTTCACTGTTAATTGCTCCGGGCTGGTAAGTATACTCAAAATGCCGTTTTGCTGCAGCTCTTTTATCATCTGTTTTTTTTCATAGGCAAATTTTTCTGCAATAGTTTTTATATATACCTGTTCCAGGTTTTCAGCGCCTGAATGAATGAGTTCTTTAATGGTAGTGTTTTCAAAAAATACAACCAGCAGCAAATGATAATGTGCAATTTTTTTAAATGCGGGCATTTCCCTTCTTAAACCTTCTATGGATTCAAAATTGGTAAACAATACAATGAGACTGCGACTGCTAATCTTTCCACGTATAGTGGCATATAACTTTTCGTAATCGGCTTCCAGGAAATTTGTTTGCTGTTTGTATAAGGTTTCTAACAGCAGGTTCATTTGCCCCGGTTTTTTATCTGCCGGTAAAAAAGTATCCTGCTTTTCGGCAAAAGTGATCAGCCCGGCTTTGTCCTGTTTTACAATGGCTACATTCGACAATACCAGCGAAGCGTTAATGGCATAGTCCAACAGCGTCATTCCATCAAAAGGCATCTTCATAACCCGGCCTTTGTTGATCACGCAATAGATCTGCTGGCTTTTTTCATCGGTATAATTGTTGATCATCAGGCTCCCGCCGCGGCGGCCCGTGGCCTTCCAGTTAATAGTACGGTAATCGTCGCCGCGCACATATTCCTTTATCTGCTCAAACTCGGTGCTGTGCCCTAACCTGCGGGTGCGCTTAATACCGGCTTCCTGCAGGCGGTTACTGATGGCCAGTAATTGAAAACGGCGCATCTGCATAAAAGAGGGATAAACTTTTACCGTGTGTTTGGCTGCAATAGCATATCGCCGTTGGGTCAGCCGCAACGGGCCGTTTACGATTACATTAATATTATCAAATTCATATTCACCACGTGTTAAGGGTTTTACATGATATTCGATGGTTGCAGATGCATGCGCTGCTATTTTAAGATTGCGTATCCAGTCTCTTACCTGTAATTGCACCGGCAATTCGTCTATCACCTGCATGGTAACAGGATAGCTATACCGGTTGGATATAAACAGGATCACCCTGTTCTCATCTCCAATGCTTAGTCGTTCGGGTAATTGCCTGGTTGCAATTACGCCGCTTTTTTTAGAATATAGCAATAACAAATCTGTGGCTACTGTTATGGCCAGTAGTATTAAAATAAGCGTTGCAATATTGAACAAGGGTGGTATAAAATACCCGGCCATATATAACATGGCACAGGCACCGCCAACGTAGTAAACAATTTTATGTAGATAGAAATGTTTCATATTGTTTTATGCAGTAAGCATTATGCATAAGGCTTAAAGCGTTTTGCTTACCTCGGTATTTCCAATCCGTTGATCAGCTGCTTTATAATTTCATTTTCATTTACGCCTTCCATTTCTTTTTCGGGCGACAGTATAATGCGGTGGCGCAACACGGCCGGTGCTACGGATACAATATCGTCGGGCGTAACAAAATCCCTGCCCCGTATTGCTGCGGTGGCTTTGGCTGCATTCATAATAGCCAGCGATGCCCGCGGTGATGCACCCAGGTAAATGGATTTGTTATTCCTTGTCTGGTGTACCAGCTTTGCAATAAATGCCAGCAGTTTTTCTTCGATCAGTATTTCTTTAACCTGCTGCCGCAACTGGTTGATCTGGTCTGCCGTTAAAACAGCCGTAATGCTATCCAGCGCTGTACTGTTGCCCATGTGATGGAATAAGGTCAATATTTTCAGTTCTTCCTCTTCACTGGGATAGGGCACTTCTATTTTAAAAAGGAAGCGATCTAACTGGGCTTCAGGAAGCCGATAGGTACCTTCCTGCTCCACCGGGTTTTGAGTGGCCAGTACCATAAAGGGCGGGTCCATCTTATACGTTACGCCATCAATCGATATTTGGCGCTCTTCCATTACCTCCAGCAGGGCCGCCTGTGTTTTGGCCGGAGCGCGGTTAATTTCATCCACCAGCACAATATTACCAAACACCGGCCCTTTCCTGAACTCAAATTTAGCGTCGCCGGGGTTAAAGACAGGCGTACCTATCACATCCGAAGGCATCAGATCGGGTGTGAACTGGATGCGGGTAAAATCGGCGTTAACAGAGCGGGCAACCAATTTGGCTGTTAGGGTTTTAGCCACACCGGGCACCCCTTCTATAAGCACATGGCCGTCTGCAAGCAGGGCGGTGATAATTAATCGCACCATTTCGTCCTGCCCTACAATGATCTTTTTAATTTCTTCCGTAATGTTCAGGACGGCTTCATTTAATCTGCTGAGATCGATGCGGTTTTCAAAAATCGGGTCTTGCATATCGTACTTATTTATATTTTATTGTAGAATGTTTCTATGTTGTTTTGTAATTCGAGCAGCTCCCTATCGCTTACCAGTCCTTCATTATTTATCCGTTGGATGCTGTAAACAATATTGCTTACCAGTTGCTTATCAGCGCCTGATTTATCGCTTAGTTCTTTTATAAATGTGTCATCAGTTTTGTTGGCAAATATTTTATACCGGCTGCGTACATTTTCAAGAAAATAAGTACTTATTTTCTGAGAAAGGTTCCTGTGATCTCCTTTTTCATAGTACAGGAGTCCCATTGTTTTTACAAACTCTAGGGAGTCGTTAACCGGTTTTTCCATTACAGGTATTGCTCGTTGGCGGCGCCTCGTTTCTGTAAGTGTATATATAAGCAATAAAAGCAAGGCTGTAATAATACCTGCGCTGAAATATGGGTTTTTCATGATCGACCTGAACCATCCTTTTTCCTTACCGGAAGGGTAATTAAAATATTCATCCCAGATAACCAGGGAAGTGCTTGCCGGAAACTGCGAAAATACCTGTTCGAAATACCGGATGTTGTTTTTATACAACAGGAAATAATTACTGAAGACCAAAGGGCATAATTGAATGTAGAGGTTACCATCACCTTTTTTCAGGTGGATAAAATTGGGCTCATTGCGGTTGCTTTTCCCCAGTACTTTGGTAATGGAATCATTGACTTTTGTAAAGAAACCTTCCATCGCAGTACCGGGATAATGAAACCGGGTTTCTTTGGTAAAAGGAGGTGTGTTTAAGAATTCATGCATAGTGTCCTCACCGTTTTCACCAAATGGATAGAACATGAAATTGTACAGGCTGGCCTTGGCTTTTACAAACTTTTCCACTTCTTTGTTTACGGAGAAGGCGCTGATAAAAACATTGTTGCCCCTGTCAATGAAGGTAACCAGGTCGTCAAAATCGCTGTCAGAGGGGTCAAATTCAGGTTGCAGGATCACATACAGCTGATCGGGTTCGATGCCGCCAAAAACTTTTGCATCGCCCGGCTGATTGTAATTTATTTTAAAAGCAGCTTTAGGAAAAAATGTTTTGAGGCTTTCAAAAAAAACATAAGACCCGTAAGGGTTTTTGTCTCTTTTGTTTAAAGAGATATAGGTGCTGACTTTTTTACCGCGTTTGTTTCTGCCAAAGAACTGGTAAATAATGGCTACTGCCAGTAAAACACCCAGGATATATGGTAATGCTTTTTTCAAATGATCAGCTTATCTTTTTTTGAAAATCAGTAAATGCTGTTTTGATCTGATTGTATCTGCCTTCATCAATAGCAAACAGCCCATACCAGCTGTATTCATAATTGCGCGTTATATTAAGAAAGTCGGTATAGTAGTCCGTGGGTTTCAGTTGTAGCAGGTATTCAAAATTTGTTTTATCGGGCCGATAGTTAATGATGCGCCTGTCTGTAAGCGTTTTCAGCACCTGCAGGTATTGCAACCGTATAGCCAGCCGGTAGTTCCTGTCGGTAATGGCCTTTTGTATGGCATCATTATAATTGATGGAAAAAATGTCTTTGTCTTCTTCGTCTGACCGGGTTTGCAACGATGCCGGTTTTTTCCTGAATAGCAGCAGGTTGTTTTGAGAAAGATACCAGATGAGGAAAATAATAAAGGCTGCAATGGCAATAATGAGCCATATTTTCACTCCCTCCATCTGAAAGCTATTGGGTAGTTTTCTTTTTTTCGATCCCGGTTTGGGTATGCCGTTCTTTACGTAAGCAAAGGCGTCATCGTTCTTTAGCCTTTCCAGGTAATTTTTATTCAGTTTCCGCAAACTTACGGGGTTTAAGACGGCGGTATCCAGCCTGTCAAAAGCATTGGCCTTTGCACGTGTTTTAGCGGCATCATCTGATTCGGCATATTCTTCGTCTTCATAATCATCGCTGTAAGTAGTATCCACTATGGGCGCATCAATAACGCTGGTGTCGGGGTAGCCAGACTGGGCGATAGCTTTATTACCTATGTTAAAAAACACCGATATCCATCCTCCCCAAACGATCAGCTTTTTGATTTTTTGATTCATAGGTTACCGGGGGCAGTTATTTTTTTGTTTTGCCTCATAAGTTTAAATGGATAAATAATAAAATACCATACAACAAAAACGGCGGATGCTGTAGTTACAAGCGTTGTAAGCCACGAAGCATCGTTATACAATCTTGTTATAAGCCCTTCAAAAAAAGCGGCAACTACAAAAACCGGTACGATGCCGATCATTATTTTTACGCCGTCCTTAGCCGCATCTCTTAGTGATTCAAGTCTTTTTTTGGTACCGGGAAATAAAAAGCTTTTGCCCAGCACCAGGCCGGCCGCGCCTGCAATAATAATGGCAGTTATTTCCAGTGTACCGTGTACAAATACGACCAGCCAAAACTGGAGGCCCAACCCATGAGCCGCAAAGAGCTCGTCAAAAATACCCACCATAGCGCCTGTTTGTGCCAGCTGGTACATGGTGGGGATACCACAAAATATGCCTGATACAAAAAATGCAAACGCTACCTTAATATTATTTATCATGATGCCCAGCCAGCTAAGTAAAGGGTTGCCGTTTTCGTAAATGCCAAATGGATTATTGTTCTCGATATTCCGGAGGGTTTGATGCACATAGTTGCTTCCAAACATACTGCGGGCCACTTCAGGATCCTGCCGGGAAATAAAAAAACCAAGCAGAAAAAAGACTACAAATAAAATGAAAGAGAATAATACGGTGCGATGATGCCTGCCAATGGTACCGGGCAGTTCATATTTCCAGAAGCGTGCAAGGCGGCTGGTCTCTTCCTTTCTGTTCCTGTATATGTTCAGGTACATTTTTGCCGCTTCTTTATTAAGGTATTCGGCTGTTTTACTGTTGGCATAAAAAGTTTTTGCATAAGCCAGGTCATCCACCGTTTGCGTAAACGCACGGGCCATTTCATCCGGTGAGTCAGGCGGCTCAGTTTGATTTTTCAGCCAGCGGTCTTTGTTTTTCTTTATAAACAGTGCTTCTCTCAAATTAAAGTTCTTGAGAGACTAAAATACAAAATTTAGACGGGCGGCAAAGTTTATTTTTAACGGGTCTGACCGTCCCGGTCTGAACCAGTTATTCATCCTTATATTAATTCTGTTTACCGTCTTCCCCTACCATTCACCGTGTATTTTTTGCCATTTATCGGTAATCGTTCTTTAAAAGATCATTTTACTGATAGGTTTGCACAGAATCTGAAAACTCTTATATGAAAACTTTTGTACTTTTTTTGACCACTTTTATTATTCAAAGCCAAATAACTGCCCAAAAAATATCAGGTGCTATTACCGATACAGAAAATAAACCACTGAATGCAGCTACTGTTACGCTTTTAAATTCAAAAGACTCTTCGGTGGTAAAGCTTAATGCTACAAATACGTCGGGAAACTATGTATTTGAAGGTATTGAGGCCGGGAGCTATTTTATTATGGCAACAACTGTCGGCTATAATAAAGCTTATAGTGCTGCGTTTGAGTATACAGGGGATGAGCGAAAAATAGAAACCCTGCAACTTTCAAAAGCCGCTACTGAACTTTCTGCGGTGGTGGTTACGGCTAAAAAGCCGATGATCGAGGTTAAGGCCGATAAAATGATTGTGAATATTGAGGGAACAATCAATGCTGCCGGCAATGATGCATTGGAGCTGTTAAGGCGCTCGCCTGGTGTGCTGGTGGATAAAGATGATAACCTCAGCATGGCCGGAAAAAGTGGGGTTCGGGTTTATATTGACGGGAAACCATCGCCATTACGCGGCAGCGACCTGGCTAATTATCTTAAATCGTTGCAATCCTCAAGCATTGAAGCTATTGAGCTGATCACCAACCCTTCGGCAAAATACGAAGCGGAGGGCAATGCAGGCATCATTAACATCAGGTTAAAAAAGAATAAGGCTGAGGGGCTGAACGGGTCGGTTACTGCAGGGTATAATGTGGCTAAATATTCAAAATATAACGGCGGCATCAATTTAAACTACCGGGTGAAAAAGATTAATGTATTTGGTAATTATAATTATAACCAGGGTCTTTATTATAGCAATCTTACCCTGTACAGAGATCAGGCGGATAGCCTTTTTGATCAATATGCCCGCCAGACACACGATAACAAATCTCACAATTTTAAAGCCGGTGCGGATTATTACATCAACTCAAAAAATACGATAGGCATGCTGGTTAACGGAAGCATTTCCAATTCTATAGAGGGACACAATGGCAGCATGACCATTGCACCAAAAAGTACGGGGGTCGTTAATAAAATATTAAAGGCCAATTCAGATATTAATCAGCATAATAACAATGTCAATTATAATCTGAACTACCGTTATGCCGATACAAGCGGCCATGAGCTGAACGTAGATGCGGATTACGGCTATTACAATATAAAAAGCGACCAGTTCATTCCAAATATTTATTATGATGGAACAACAGGGAGCACCGAGTTGTACCGGAACGTGTACCGCATGGTAGCCCCTACCCATATTGATATTTATGCTTTAAAAGCGGATTATGAGCAACCCTTTAAAAAAGGAAAACTGGGATATGGCGGTAAGATCGGCTATGTAAAAACCGATAACGATTTTTCACAGTACAATATTGATGATGCCAATAACGAAACTTACGATTATACCAGAAGCAATCGCTTTAAATACACTGAAAATGTGAATGCTTTGTATGTTAACTATAACAGGCAATTAAAGGGAATTGCCATCCAGCTGGGCGTGCGTATGGAAAATACAAGCTCTAAAGGGCTATCCGCCTGGCAGCAATACGATGAAAGCTCAGGGAATTATATACCCGGAGATTCGGCTGTAAAAAGAAACTATACGGATTTCTTTCCCAGCACAGCGATCACATTTAATAAAAACCCGATGAGCGTTTTTAATATTACATACAGCCGCCGTATTGACCGGCCCGATTATCAGAACATGAATCCTTTTGAATTTAAGCTGAATGATTATACCTACTCAAAAGGTAATACGCAATTAAAACCTCAATACACCAATAGCTTTGGTATTACCCATACGTATAAATATAAACTGAACACCAGCCTCACCTACAGCCACGTCAGCGATATGTTTGCGCGTATATTGGAACCCGAAGGATCGGTGCAATATCAAACCTATCGCAACCTGGCCACACAGGATGTATTAAGTTTAAATGTAAGCTACCCGTTTAATTATAAATGGTACAGCTTTTTTACCAGCCTTACGGGCAATTATACTTATTATAAGGCCGATTTTGGCGGTAATAAAACGATTGACCGGGATTTTGTGAACGGGCAGTTTTATATGCAGAACACCTTTAAGCTGGGCAGAGACCTTACGGCTGAGCTTACAGGGCTTTACCTGACGCCCTTTATATGGGAGGGCACTTTCCGCGGAAAATCTATGGGATTTGTGAGCGCCGGTCTTCAGAAAAATGTACTGAAAGGAAAAGGCAATATTAAAGCCATTGTAGATGATATTTTTAAAACCATGAAATTTAACGGTGTTAGTAATTATGCCGGGGCTTATACCCGGGTGGGTGCTGCCTGGGAAAGCAGAATGGTAAAACTCAATTTTACCTATCGTTTCGGAAGCGCGCAGATAAAAGCCGCACGTCAGCGTAAAACCGGGCTGGATGATGAAAGTAAACGCGCTCAAAGTAACGGCGGTAATCCCGGCCAGTAAATGCTTGGTTTTTGTTGGTTTTAATGAAGTTGCCGGCGATTGTTGGCAACTTTTTTGTATGAATATAGATGATGAACATTGAAAAGAAATGATTTTTGAATTTAAAATTTTAAAATATGGAAAATCAAAAAAATAAAAAGGCCGGAAACAATGTGGATGCGCCTGTCAAACCCGATCCGGAAACTTTAGGCAAAACGGATCCGCAGGAAGATATGAAAGGCCCTGTTTCTTCCATAACGCATAAAGGCGGCAAATTAATGGAAACTAAAGAAAGTAAGGAAGACGCTACCCGGCGACATGATAGAAACATGTAGACGCAGCAAAATTCCTGGCGGCTTTATTTTCTTTTCACAAGCCGGACCTTCATAATTCTCACATCGCTGAGCGGTCTGTCCTTATCAGCGTTCCTGCTGGTAGGGACGGCAGCGATTTTATCCAGCACATCAAATCCGCTTATTAATTGTCCGAATACGGTATAGTTTTGATCGAGATGGGGAGAACCGCCAGTTGTGGTGTATACCGCTCTTTGATCTGAAGGGATTTTTTTTCCGGCGAGCCGCTTTACTTCCAGAGTGTCTAACGCGCCGTTTGTCCATACTTTTCCCTGAACAATATAAAACTGGCTGCCGCTGCTGGCTTTTTGCGGATTAACATCATCGCCTTCGCGTGCGGCACCCAACGCGCCCTTTTGGTGAAAAAGAGTGGTGCTGAATTCAGCGGGAACAGTGTATGCCGGGCCGCCATCTCCCAAAGGCTTGCCGGGCGCCGCATTACGGCTGTCCGGGTCTCCCGCCTGTATCATAAAATGATTGATAACCCGATGAAAAAGTAACCCGTCATAATACCGGGCTTTTACCAGTTTTAAAAAATTATCCCGGTGCAGGGGCGTTGCAGCGCTCAGGCGAAGCACCATGTTCCCGTAATTGGTTTCAAGTAATACGTCCTTTTTGTAATCACTTTTATGCAGGCGATTTTGAGAGCCGCAACCTGAAAGAAAAAGTGCCGTTAAAATAAATAGGAACGTTCTCATCAAAAACCTGTTTCGTCGAAATACAATAATATATGATCCTTTAAAAAATTTTCCTGCTCCACAGGGTTCAGGTCGGGGGGCATTGGCTTTAACTGCTGATAGTGGGGCCAGCCGTCTTTATCTGTTTGCTCCAGCCTGTAATAGCCACTGGGGGCAAGCAACCTGCAAATCGCTATGTGCATAAGATCCTGCTTCTGTTCTTTGGTAAATTTTTCCTGCACCAAACCCAGTTCCTGTATGCCTATAAGAAAAAGAATAGTTTCCATATCCGGCTTTTTGCCAAAGCGCTCTACCAGCTTTGCTTCCAGCGACCACCAACGGACCTGCAGGTCATCATTATTAAACATACAGGCAAAAATACCTGATTAAATCATTACTTACTGATCAAAAAACAACTGCGGTTTAATTTGCCTTCAAAATCAAATGGCGTAGTGGCCTTTGTGATGTCTTTTATTGCACTTGCATGGATTGCATTTTCTTCCAGTATGAATTTTGTATAGTTATTACTGAAATATAATGAACCGCCAGGCGCCAATGCATCGAGGCAGCTATTAATGAGCGTTACATGGTCCTTCTGGATATCCAGGATGCCATTCATCTTTTTACTATTACTGAAAGTGGGCGGATCCAGTATAATAATATCGTATGAATGGGCGGGCAGCAACTGCAGGTATTTTATAACATCTTCAACAATGAACTGATATTTTATTTCATTGTCAAAACCATTGGCCTGAAAATTCCTTTTTGCCCAGTTTATATAGGTATTGGACAGGTCGACAGTGGTCACCTTTTCGGCATTCCCGGCTGCTGCATATACAGAGAAAGAGCCCGTGTAAGCGAATAAATTGAGCACCCGTTTCCCACTGGCCTGTTGCATAACCATTTTACGGGTGATGCGGTGATCCGGGAATAAACCGGTATCCAGGTAATCGCTTAGATTTATAATGAACTTCAAACCATTTTCCGTTACCACAAATTCGCTTTTTGTATCGCCTGTTTTCTGGTATTGTCCTTCTCTGCCGGCTTTGCGTTGGCGTATTTTTAAAAAAATAGCTGCGGGTTGTACTTTCAGCACATCAGCCACGACTTTTAAGCTTTGCTCAATCCAGTATTGATGGGCTTCATCGCTCATGTTGTGGTTCCTTTTATATTCGGACACGTATAGCCTGTCGTTATATTTTTCGATTATAAAAGGAAATTCCGGCAGATCATGATCATAGATCCTGTAGCAGGTGACATCCTGTTTTTTAGCAATTTTTTGTAAATGCCTGGAAACCTTTGTTAAACGGTTTTTAAACATTTCAAATTTGTCTGTTCCCCTCATCAATTCAATAATTTTTTACGAAATTAGCGTTTGCTTTATACTTTCATGTGTGCATTTTGTATTTGATTTTGACCATTCAACTTGTAAACCTGTTAACTTTTCAACGATCACTTACGCAATAGTAGATATAGAAACAACGGGCGCTTACGCTGCGGCCAACGGCATCACCGAGATATGCATTGTTGTATTTGACGGAAAAGAAATAGTGCAGCGTTACGAAACCCTGATAAACCCGCTGCACCAGATACCACCTTATATACAGGCAATGACGGGCATCACCAACGAAATGGTTGAAAAAGCCCCTGTGTTTGAAGATGTGGCTGAAGAGATCTATGAGATACTGAAGGATAATATCTTTGTAGCCCATAATGTCAACTTTGATTATTCTTTTGTGAAAAGCCAGTTAGGGCATTGTGGTTTTGAGCTGCATACAAATAAGCTCTGCACTGTACGCCTCAGCCGGAAAATTTTGCAGGGTTATCAGTCTTACAGTCTTGGTAAACTATGCAATGCGCTGGGTATTACACATAACAACCAACACCGGGCTGGTGGTGATGCGGATGCCACCATGGCATTATTGAGATTATTGCTGGAAAACGACAAAAACGGGCATATTGCCAAAAGCCTGAAACGTACCTCAAAAGAACAGGTGCTGCCTCCCAATGTTCCCAAAACCGATTTTGAAAAGCTTCCCTATACCGCAGGGGTTTATTATTTTCATGATGAGAAAGGAAAAGTAGTGTATGTAGGCAAGGCCAAAAATATCCGCTATCGGGTCAGCAGTCATTTTAGCAATAATTCCACCAGCCGGCAAAAGCAAAACTTCATACGCCATGTATATCATATCAGCTTTGAAGAATGTGGCAATGAACTCATGGCAGCAGTGAAGGAATCGGCAGAGATCAAACGGTTATGGCCGAAGTTCAATGCGGCCCAAAAACGCAGGGAAGATCTGTATGGTATCATTTCCTATTACGATCAGAACGGGTATTTAAGACTGGCGATAGATAAGGTTAACAGTCGGTATGAAGTGATCAGCTCTTTCCATCGTGCTGAAAATGCCAGCGCCGCATTGAATCAGCTGGTGCAGGAATTTGATTTATGCCCCCGGCTTTGTTTTATCAATGAAATACTTTACAATGAAAAGCTGCATAAAATAGTTTGCAGGGGCGCCTGCGATAAGAAGGAAGATACGGGGCGCTACAACGGGAGAGTTGAAAAAGCATTGCAAACATTAAAGAACTTACCCTCCTTTGCTATTATTGATAAAGGAGTGACCTGTGATCAAAGCTCCTGCATATTGGTTTGGCAGGGAAAGTTTTACGGAATGGGCTTTATTTCAAATGACATGATAGCGGAGGAACCCGGAAAATTCAAGGATCTTATTACTCCCTGTAAAGAAAACAGCGCTATTACTAATATGTTATTTACATTCGCGAAAAGATATCCCTCAAAAATTATAAGAGCCTGTTTAAAATTTATTCAATAAAAGTTTTATAGCGGACAGTTTGACCATTTCTTCCGATGATTCCATGAGTAGTTCATAGTTTCTACACAATCTGCGGTCATTGTCAAACCAGGAGAAGG
>JASGEW010000173.1:0-3261 GCA_047606125.1 Niabella sp.
CTTTTGGAGAAACAATTTTAAACCGGATGATCCATAACCGTGAATGGGTGCTTTTTTTCATAATGCCGGTGTGCTTTGTTGCAGCCTGGTGGATTGTAAAAAAATGGGCGCCTTATGCCAGGGGCAGCGGCATTCCCCAGGTGATGGCTGCTGTGGAGCTGGCCAATCCCAGGGATTATAATAAGGTTAAAAAATTATTAAGCCTGAGGATCATTTTTTTTAAAGTTGTTTCAAGCTTTATAATGGTGCTGGGAGGCGGCGCTATCGGAAGAGAAGGCCCCACCATACAGATCTCCGGTTCGGTATTTAAAAAACTAAATGAGATATTGCCTAAATGGTGGCCGCAGATATCAAAAAAAAGTATGATCCTTACCGGAGCCGCAGCGGGCCTGTCCGCCGCATTTAACACACCGTTGGGGGGAATTGTATTTGCCGTGGAAGAGCTTACCAAAATTCATTTTAATAATTTTAAAACGGCCATTTTTACGGCTGTGATCATTGCCGGGCTTACTTCACAACAACTGGCGGGGTCTTACCTGTACCTGGGGTTTCCAAAGGTGGCGGCTGTGGCTCCCGATGTGTTGTTTGCAGTAGTAGTGGTGGCCATTCTGTCCGGCTTGGCCGCTTCCTGGCTGGCAAAGCTTATTTTAACCATCCAGCGGTGGCGCAATAGTTTCACCCTGCAATGGCAACACCTTTTATTTTTAATTACAAGCGCTTTAATACTGGCATCTGTCGCCTATTTTATAAATACCAACGTACTGGGCTCCGGTAAAGAGCTGATGGAAGATTATCTCTTTACTTTGAGGCAGGCGCATTGGTACACGCCCTTTTTAAGAATGATTGGTCCGGCCCTGTCGTTTGCCAGCGGTGGTGCCGGGGGGATTTTTGCACCGGCGCTTAGTGGCGGCGCCAGCATTGGAAGTGTATTTGCGGCCTGGTTTCATTTATCGCCCACGGAGGGAAATGTGGTAATACTGGTAGGAATGGTGGGCTTTCTGACCGGCATTACAAGAGCGCCGTTTACATCAGCCATATTGGTGCTTGAAATGACGGATCGCCACAGCCTGATACTGCATTTAATGATGGCCGCCGTAATTGCAAATTTCGCTGCCAGCCTGATCTCACAGCATTCATTTTATGACCACTTAAAACACGATTACCTGCGTGAGCTTGAAAAGAAGCTATAAAAACGCCCTGACGTTCATAAATTCTTAAACCACTGGTAAGCATTATTCCCTCTATTTTTGCGGTTCATATCACCATTTATGAAGAGGAAAACGTTTGCGCTACTATTTTTATTATCGGTTTGGGGTGTTACTTCTTACGCCCAGATCAGTAAAAGAACGGCATTGCTTACCGATGTGCTGGATATAGATACGACTACCGATGAAGGGAAAAGGGCGTTAATGCTTTACAGTAAGATCGGGCAGGTTGGTATTACAGGCTATATACAGCCTCAGTTTCAATATGCCGGGTCAAAGGGCGCACAGGGTTGGGCCGGGGGTAATTTTGCAGATAATTCCAATAACCGCTTCCTGTTAAGGCGGGGACGGCTCCGGATCGATTTTGCGCACTTTACTGCAGATGGGAAACCTGAAATGAATTTTGTATTTCAGTTTGACGGCACCGAAAGAGGGATGGCGATACGCGATTTATGGGGCCGGTATTACGAGAATAAATGGGAGCTGTTCCATTTTTCAGCGGGTATGATGGCCCGGCCGTTCAGCTATGAGCTTTTATTACCCTCGGCAGACAGGGAGTCGCCCGAACGAGGTCGCATGTCGCAAATACTGATGAATACCGAGCGTGATTTGGGCTTTATGATCAGCCTGAACCCGCGTAAGAAAAAATCCCGGTTAAAATGGCTGAATATCGATGCCGGTATCTACAACGGACAGGGATTAACAGGAACTGCCGAAATGGATGCTCATAAAGATATTGTAGGGCGTATATCCGTTAAACCGCGAAAGATCGGGAATGCAGGATACCTGTCTGCCGGTATAAGCGGTTATACAGGAGGTATAGAAAGCCGGAGCGATGTAGTTTATATCCCTGAAAAAACGAGTATCGGCTGGCAGATGCGTTACGATTCGGCAGCAGCCAATAAAGGAAAACTCATACCGCGCAAATATGCCGGAGCCGACGCACAGTTTATAATCCCCAACAGAAAAGGAGTTACCCAACTGCGGGCCGAATATATGAGCGGCCTGCAAACGGCTACTGCAGCCACTTCCGTAACCCCCGGCACTTACCCGGTAAATGCGTCAGGCGCAAACCTGCCATTGTATAAAAGAAACTTTAACGGCGCCTATTTTTATTTTTTACAGCATCTTGGCAGCACCAGGCACCAGCTGGTTCTGAAATACGACTGGTATGATCCCAATTCCAAAGTGAAAGGAAAACAGTTAACAACCGCTAATGGCTTCACAGCAGCAGACATCAAATACAATACCTTTGGAGCCGGGTATATTTATTACCTTAACCAGTACCTGAAGGTAGTATTGTACTATGACCGCGTGATGAACGAAAAAACAGCTCTGGACGGTTATGAAACAGATCTTAAAGACGATGTATTCACGGCCAGGGTGCAGTTCAGTTTTTAAAAAAGTCTTAGTTGAGGCGCAGCCCCGGCACATTTATACTCCGTAAGGTGTAGAAAGTGATTTTGTGTTATAGATTAACGTGAATTTTGGATGTTTGTGATTGAAAAACAATCAAATACACCGTCATGTCGAGTAAAACGGGACCTCTCCTGATAAAAAGTAAGATTTCCCATAAATATTTATTGTTGTTTTGGGCCATGGGAAACTTCCATGAAAATTTTTCATTCATTCTTTGTGTAATTTATGAATGAAAAATTTCAGGCACGTTTCTCTTCGTCCTCCTGCGTCGGATTGCCAATGGCATGTTGTGTAAATATTTGAAATCCGATGCTAATTTTTTATCGTCATTCCGATGAGGTTTCCAAAAAGAAACCGAAGAGGAATCTCCCAAATTCAAGAGATTTCTTCGCCCTTCACTACGTTCCGGGCATCGAGATGAACTGCTTGTTAATGGTGGTAGGTGGTAAGTAAGGAAGACCTAAAACTTACATTAGATTACGTGTCGTGCCTACAGCACTCATGTACATTGCTTTAGAGCCTGTTTAAAATTTATTCAATAAAAGTTTTATAGCGGACAGTTTGACCATTTCTTCCGATGATTCCATGAGTAGTTCATAGTTTCTACACAATCTGCGGTCATTGTCAAACCAGGAGA
>JASGEW010000174.1:0-37822 GCA_047606125.1 Niabella sp.
GATAGAAAAATTAAAGACAGAGGCCGGTCTTACTGACGAACAGGCGGCAAAAGCGCTGGAAGCGATCAAAAATTATGTGGTTGAAAAATTTCCTATGCTGGAGAGCGCTGTGGGCAATCTGTTTGGGCGCGCGTAATCAATAAAATGGGTTGTCATAGCGAAAAAAGGCATTCTTTTTTATAAAATATTCGTGGCAATATTTAGGCCTTTGCGAAAGTTTTAAAGAGTATTCGAGTTAAACAGCAAACCTTAAATATTGTTTCGTCCTTTATTTTCGGTCAGTTCCAAGTCAGAGTTGTTCTTCTCAATTCCAGCAAATTCAAAGCGTTTGGAGGAAACCCTTTTACATTTTTTTGCACCAGGTGAATGACCTTATCATACCAAAGCGGAACAACAGGTGCATCATCAATAGCGATCTGGTCGGCCTTGCGGTACAGTACATAACGAAGCGAATCATTGGTTTCTTTTATAGCCTGCTCAAATACCTTATCAAATTCAGGATTTTTATACCGGGTATAATTAGGCGGCGCAGGATTTTTGGAATAGAATACGGATAAGTAATTTTCTGCATCAGGATAATCGGCGATCCAGCCGCCCCGGAAGAATATAGCTTTTGAGCCGGATGTCATTTCAAATAGCAAAGATTTTTGCACTACTTCTACCTGTACAGGTATTCCTAATTCACCGAGCTGCTTTGCAATAAAGTTGCCAAAATCAGCATAGATGGAAATGGTCAGTAATTTGATCACCGGCAGCCCTTTACCGTTAGGAAAGCCTGCTTCTTTTAAAAGTTGAGCGGCTTTTGCCGGATTGTAATAATATCCTTTTACAATCGAGTCGTTAAAAGAAGGCAGCCCTTTGGGCACAAAGCCGCTTTCTGCCGGGGTGCCCAGTGAATTGCGCAGATAAAGGATCATTTTTTTACGATCAAAACCATAATTAATGGCCTGTCTTACTTTTTTAAAACGTACAGGTGTATTTTTAACTAAAGGGTTGGCGCTATCAACCAAAAAACCCAGGTATTCTATATTCAGGTAAGGGTTGGTTTGCAGTTCAATTTTATCTTCCCAGATATCGCGCAGGGTTCCTTTTTTAGTAAGCACTTCATCTTTAAAACTAGGGTCCAGCTCATTAATAAAGTCGAGTTGTTTTTGCCTGAACAACAAAAATTCTGTAGCACGGCTGTCCTTAAAGCTAATTTTGATACCATCCAGATAGGGAAGCCTGTTGCCGGCACTGTCGCGTTCAAAATAGTTTTCGTTTTTGGTAAAGATGAGCGCCTGTCCCTCTTCCCATACCAGGAATTTAAAAGGGCCGGTGCCTACCGGGTGCTGCCTGAAATCAACCCCGTATTTTTTTACCGCTTCAGGGGCTACTACCGAACAGTATTGCATGGAAAGAATGCCCAATACAGGCTGGTAGGGTCTTTGCAGTCTCAATTGAAAGGTGGTATCATTAAGTGCGATGAATGGCTGAAGCGAATCAGCCTTGCCGTTAAAGATCCATGCACCGGGGCTGGCGGTTGAGGGGTCGATGATCCGGTTGAGGCTAAAAACAACATCGGAAGCAACCATCCTGCGTCCCGCGCTTTTAAGAAAACAGGCATCGTTGTGAAAATACACATCATTCCTTAAATAAAAAGTATAGATCTTTTTATCGGCTGATATATCCCAATGCGTGGCAAGCGATGGCTTTATGTTGAGGCTGTCGTCGATTTCTACCAACGTATTAAATAACTGGTGCGCCGGCCACATGGTAGATTGGTTTTTGGCAAAAGCGGGATCAAGAGAGGCGATGCCTGTATACTCATTGTAACGGAATATTTTTTTATGGGTATTGCCATTGCGCGAGCAGGCAGCGCAAATAAAAATAAAATACACTCCTGTCGCTAACAGTGCATATAGCGGCCGCATAAAAGTTTTTTCGTTTATCAATTTTTGAAGTATTCTTTGATGTTGAACGGTTAAATTTACAATTCAATTACCTGAATATGTTTAAATTTTTTTGTAAAATAATTGTCCTGTTCTTAATATCCCTTTTTTGCCTCAATGCAAATGCTCAATTGCCGGATGCACATAAAACGGTATTTACGCATCAGGATTCTTTGCGGGGCACTTATGGCCCTGGCCGCAGCTGGTGGAACGTAATAAGGTATGATATTCATGTACGACCCGATATCCCCAATAAATTTATCAGTGGTTATGTGGATATAACGTTTAAAATAGTGCAAACTTCCAAAAGCCCGATGCAGATTGACCTGCAGGAGCCTATGGAAATAGAAAAGGCTGAATATGCGGGCGAAGAAGCACCTGTTGATTTTAAAAGAGAAGGAAATGTGTATTGGCTGCAGCATACCAGTGGCCTTGCTGCCGGCCAAACCAAAACGCTTCGGATTTATTATAAAGGGCATCCGCGGGTAGCCATTCGGGCGCCCTGGGATGGCGGGTGGATATGGACCAAAGATTCTCTGGGCCGGGATTGGGTAACGGTTGCCTGCCAGGGCCTGGGCGCCAGTGTGTGGTACCCCTGCAAAGACCATCAAAGCGATGAACCGGATAATGGCGCCTCTTTAACGATAACAGTACCTGATACTTTGGTTGCAGTAGGTAACGGGAGGTTAAGGTCGGAAATAAAAAATAATGATGGTACCGCCACTTTTACGTGGGAAGTGAAAAACCCCATCAACAATTATGATATTATTCCTTATATAGGCAAATATGTAAATTTTAAAGATCAGTTGCAGGCAGAAAAGGGAAAACTGGATCTGAGTTATTGGGTACTGGACTATGATCTTGAAAAGGCTCAAAAACAATTTGAAGTAGTAAAGCCAATGATCCGCTGTTTTGAAAGCTGGATGGGCCCCTATCCTTTTTATGAAGATAGTTATAAGCTGGTGGAAGTTCCACACCTGGGTATGGAACACCAAAGCGCTGTAGCGTATGGTAATAAATTCAGGATGGGCTACCTGGGCAGGGACCTGAGCGGTACCGGCTGGGGTCTTAAATGGGATTTTATTATAGTGCATGAAAGCGGGCACGAGTGGTTCGGGAATAATATTACTTCAAAAGATATTGCCGATATGTGGGTGCATGAAAGTTTTACCAATTATACCGAAACAATGTTTACAGAATGCGCGTATGGTAAAAAGGCAGGATCGGAGTACCTCATCGGCATCAGGAAAAATATTGCAAACGATGTGCCTATTGTCGGGCCCTACGGCGTGAACAAAGAAGGCAGTGGCGATATGTATTACAAGGGTTCGAATATGCTGCATACCATCCGGCAGGTTATTGATAACGATATATTGTTCAAAAATATATTAAGAGGATTGAACCGGGACTTTTACCATCAAACCGTTACTGGCAAACAGGTGGAGGATTATTTCTCGAAAAGAAGCGGTAAAGATCTGGGTAAAATATTTGACCAGTACCTGCGCACAACTCTGGTGCCCGAACTGCAATATCAAAGAGAAGGAAACAATATCAGGTATAAATGGACACAAGTAGTTAAAGGGTTTAGCATGCCTGTAAAACTTGCTAATGGCAGGTGGATATACCCAAAAGAAAGATTGAAGACCCTATCTGTAGCAGAGGCCGGTGGTGCGCAGCTGAATGTGGTTCCTGATTTTTATATAACGGTTAAGCAAAAATAATTTTAAACATTTCCTTTCTGCCCGGCTCCTGAAAATGTTATAAGTTTGGAGCCTGGGTTTAACCATAAAAAAACTATAAACCGGGAATTCTTGTAATGAGTGCAAAAATCAGGCGGCAAAGTATTATTTCCTCTTTGATTGTTTATAGCGGATTTTTAATAGGCTTTGTCAATGTTTATTTTTTTACCAGGAATGGCGCATTTACTACCGATCAATATGGGTTATATAATATATTCATCGCTGCGGGCACCTTCCTCGCATCGCTTGGAAGCCTGGCCATGCCCAGCTATATTTATAAATTTTTCCCTTATTACCAGGATAATGTAACTGCCTCCAAAAACGACCAGATCAGCTGGGCGCTGTTAATCAGCCTTGGGGGGTGTGTGCTGGTTGCCACGGCTGGCTGGATGTTTAAAGGGCTGGTAATACAAAAATTCGGTTCTAATTCTGCACTTTTTGTACAATATTATCAATGGCTGTTCCCTTTTGTTTTTGGTATTATACTGTATAATATCCTCGAAGCGTACGGCTGGGTGCTGCACAAATCGGTTCTTACCACTTTTATTAAAGAAGTAGAGTGGCGTTTTCTGGTCACCTGTATTGTTGTTTTATTTTCAATTCATGCTATTAAAAGCTTTGACACTTTTGTTATTTTATATTCGCTGACTTACTTTGCCCTTTTTCTTACCCTTTTTATATATTTAATATTTCGTAGAAAGATCCACTTTACTTTTAAGGCAAGCATCGTAACGAAGAAATTCTTAAAAAGGATCTTCAGGTTTTGCGCTTTTATTTTTGGCGCCAGCGTTATTTCAAGCTTATCGCAGGTATTTGATACTATTGTTATTGCTTCGGTATTGCCAAATGGATTGGAAAAGGCTGCAATTTTTTCATTAGCACAATTAATGACGAGTATTATACAGGCGCCTCAGCGTACCATTGTTGCAGCCACTATACCCCATTTATCAACTGCCTGGAAAAATAAACAATTGCAAAGCATCAAAACTATTTATCAGCGCTCCTCAATTAATTTACTTTTAACCTCGGTGGTGCTATTTGTGCTTATCGCATTAAATTATACCCATGCGGTTAAAACATTTAATATTAAGATTGATTATTTATTAGGTTTTATTCCCTTCATTTTTATGGGGCTGACCAGGGTTGTTGATTTAGGCACGGGGGTTAATGCACAAATTATCGGTACTTCCAATTCCTGGCGTTTTGAGTTGTATAGCGGTCTTATATTGCTGGTTTGCATGCTGCCATTAAGCTATATTCTGGCGAAGCAGTTCGATATTCTGGGGCCATGTATTGCGGGGCTGATCTCTACAATAATTTATAATACAATACGCATTATTTTTTTATGGAAAAAATACAGGTTATTCCCGTTTACATTAAAATCGGTATATACACTTAACTTAGGGTTAAGCGTTTTTATTATTGCATGGTTATTGTTTAATCAAATGCAGGGACTACCCGGTTTACTTGCCCGCAGCATTGTTTCCTTAGTGTTATTTGCTGCGGGAGTGTTTATATTAAAGCTGTCTCCGGATATTATGCCCGTTCTCAAATCGTTACTGAGCCGTAGTCCCTGGGGGAAGAAGAACCGGCAAAGTGAATAGGAGTTTAATTTTTTTTATGAATCGAAGAAAATTTACAAAAACACTGGCGTTGTTTGGCGGGGCGTCGGCTTTAACCGGCCTCTATTCGTGGCAGGTAGAGCCCCACTGGCTTGAGTTTGTAAAAAGGAAGCTGCCCGTTAAAAACCTTCCGGATGATCTGAACGGAAAAACTTTAATGCAGATCAGCGATATACATACAGGAAGGGTCGATAAGGATTATATTTTAAAATCATTCGATAGTGCCCGTGCGTATAAGCCGGATATTGTTGTTTATACCGGAGATTTTATAAGTTATGATGGCGGGCGGCAGTATGAGCAGCTGGAGGAAATTCTTAAACATCGTGTTACGGGGCGGCTGGGCACTGTTGGCATTTTGGGTAACCATGATTATGGCCATAACTGGTCGCAGGCCGATGTTGCCGATACCGTTGCTGCCATAATAAATAATTCGGGTATTACGTTACTGCGCAATGCTGATCACAATATTGGCGGTCTCAATATTATAGGCATTGATGATTTATGGGGCACTAATTTTTATCCCCGGGCGGCAATGGCCCGATATAATGCTGCCGGGCCGGCCATTGTACTATGCCATAACCCGGATGTCTGTGACCTGGATTTCTGGAAAAATTACCAGGGGTGGATATTGTCCGGCCATACACATGGAGGTCAGTGTAAACCGCCCTTTCTTCCCCCTCCCGTGATACCGGTAAAAAACAAGAAATACGCCGCAGGAGTTATTGACCTGGAAGATGGCCGGATGCTTTATATTAACCGGGCATTAGGGCACTCTATGCAGGTAAGGTTTAATGTAAGGCCGGAAATAACCGTTTTCGAAATGGTAAGATCCGAACCTACCAAAGCGGGTTAAATGGCTGCAGTTCGTAAATCAAACCTATACCAGCCGTAAAATACCTGTTGGGATTATTTTCCTCATTTTGGTTGTGGTTGTCAAGGTTCTTGTTAAAAAAGCGCACACTGCCTTCGGCAAATAATTTAAAACGGTCGTTCAGCCGGTATTTCACACCGCCGCCTACAGGCATTACAAAACCTATTTTATCTTTACGATCTTTCGCGCCGTCGGTCGACTCGTAATTAAACAGACCATAAGCGCCCACGCCTGCTATTATATAGGGTGTGGCCTTGTGCCGGTAGAGGTTAATAAATTCATATTCTCCTTTTACAGTAGCTTCGCCTATTTCTGTCTGAAACTCGCCTGTAGGTCTGCCCGATTGGGATTCAACGCCCCTGTTATCCCCTCTTAAGCGTCCGATCAGCCCTTCGGCTCTTACATAAAATTGTTTGTATACCCTGCGCCTGTAAAATGTCGATGCGTATAAAGAACTGTGCTCTGCGAGCGGCGTTCCCACGCTAAACCTGCCGGTATAGGTAGTAGCTCCTCCCGAAATGCCAATGCTGTTCTTCTGCGCTATATACTCCTTCGTGTTGCTTTGCGCGTTAACATTGCCGGAAATAAAGAAAATACCTGATATCAGGAGAACTATGCTAAACCTTGTTTTCATTTCATAAAAAGATTTCGATTACAAAATTTTATTTGGCCCAGCCCCGGGCACTGAGGTTATTGAGCTGCTGCTGTATTGTTGCTGCCTGCTGTGCGTTAAGGGGCGTGTTATTAAAGCCGTTTTCGGCATCGAGCGATGATTTGATAATAGAACTTTGAAAAAGGCGGTTTTCAAAAACCTCTTCCCAGGTAACATAGCCGCCTATATTAAGAGGGTTAGTAATATTGTTGCGCACCAATGTTTTTCTTAAATCGGGATAATAGATCCAGAATACTGCATGCTCACTGTTTTCCATAGTATAACCATCAGAGGTGGTATAGCTGGTAACCGGTGCTATGCCCAATATTCTTACATAAGTCTTCCCGTCGCGCTTGTTAAACAGCCACTCTTCTTTTAAACGGAATTTATAAATAGAATCGGGCGAAACTGCACGGTGCCTTACCTGGTAACCGGCAATATTACCCTCCATATCATATTTTGCCGAAGTATCTGTTCCGCCTCCAAAGCCCGCCAGGGCCTGTTCAAAAGTTATAGGAGTTGTAAACCGGTCGTCTATATTGCTGAAGGCCTGTACGCTGTCCTCTTTAATAGCTTTCAGTATAATATTGATCAGTCGTTTATTGTCCTCGCCCTCAATAGCTTTATTATAAAAGTATTTTGCATTTTGGGGTGTGCGGGCATCTATGGTGCGCCAAACCCTTACCCTGTACATAGCATCGGCTGCATATAAAGCGGTATAAGGCAGTGGGGTAGCGGTGCTGTCGGTATTATCGTCTTCAAGAACATTGTCTTTTCTTAAAGAGGGTTTGGTAGTACCGTATAAACCGCCATCACCTTCGTCTTCCACCACTTCAAGAGGCATGTTTGCTGCGGGTTGTGCGGCATTACTGTTATAATCGCCGCTTTCGCCGGTGCTATCCGTTACTTCGGTGGTTTTTGTTGTTTTTTTCGCGCTGCTTTGCGATGATGAGGAAGAAGGCGTATCATACGCGCTTCTGGGCGCACGCTGTCCTAAAACAACGAATTGGATAAATAAAAATAAAACGCCCAATGCTAACCTGAATTTCATTTATTTTATTTTTTTAATACCGGAATCTTTAATTTACCTGCCAACGGCAATTCAATAATGTGGTGATCAATATATCGCGTGCTGTCGCTGTGTATATTTATTTTTCTTTTAATATTCATTAATACAGATTAAACGCGATAGGGGGTAAAGTTCTTGTGCCGCCCGGGCCCACTGCCTTTATTTCATCGATAGTTACAGTGCTGCCCGGCCGGGCTCTTTCTATAAGGCTTCTGGCCGAACCGAATGAATTACCGGAAACAGACTGGTGCATAAATTCGGGATATCCTGCGCCGGTAAAAGTTATCGTATAGCTGGATACGGTAAACTTAACACCTTCAAAAACAAAATTTTCCAACTCTGCACGTACACCTGCCTGTGCTTTAAAATCATTCACCCGCATGCGTCCTCCTTTACTTGCGCCCACCATGGCAGTGGGAGTGGGAACGGTTTTAACCCTGAAGTCAAAACTTGTATTTTGTTTGCCATCATTTACAGTGATCTTAGCGGTACCCGGCGTGGTAACGCGTGCAATATATCTGCCGCCGCTGCCCGATATAGAGCCCTGGCTGATGGATACGTGCATGTTACTGGCGTTCATACCGCTGCCGCCACCCACAGAAACAGGATTATCAAGCCCCACATATAATACTTTAACTGCATCGGCGCTTACCGTTAAACCCGTTGGCGATGCCACCACATAGTTAATGTCTTTTGTAAGGGTGGCTGTTGTGCCGTCCGGTTTAACAAAGGAAATATTTACTTTTCGGGTATAGGTGCCCGGGCTGCCGGCCACTGTTTTATATTCTGCCAGCCCGTTTGCGTTCAAGGGAACGGGGGTGCCGTCAATCGTTACGGTTGGTTTCGCGTTTTTACTGAATGCGCCCACACCTGCGGTAATGGTAAATTCGCTGCCGGGCAACAGGTATTGCGCATTAGCTGTTGCCAAAGCCTGGAACTCGTCATATACTACCTGCACTTCGCCGATCTGGTTATGGCAAAATTCCACCACCTGTGCCTCTGCGTTTTTTATATCGCTTTGAAATTTAGAAAGCACCGTAATCGCAGCAATTGCAGGCGTTCTTCTGAAGTAGGCGGCCTGCCAGCTGTTATTGCTTTTATTTTGCACTTCGGGCATGCTAAGGTCGAGAGGCAAACTATTCTGAAACTGTGCGCCGATTTTGGCATCGATGCCTAAAAGACTTTTTTTGTAATCATTTAATTTATTATACAGTTGCTGTCCGCCATCATCTGCCAGCAGCTTTGTTGCGGCATTCGTGTTCTTTTCGCTGAAGTGGCCGCCATTGGCGCCTCCCGCATCGTTCTGTATCTGTGTTTTAATATGATCAATATAAGCCACCATTTCATCTGAAAGCTGTTTGGCCCGGTCGGCCTTAGGTTTCCAGATGGCTGCAAGATCCCTGGTTTTGGGGTCATTAATTTTTTGATCCAGCGAAGCAAAAATGGTCTGCGTTTTTTTATCAATAGTTGCGCCGGCGTTGCCGAAACTTTTGTTCATCGTTCTGAACGCGTTCAGTACTTCGCTCGATATATTCAGCGCCAGCAATGCTGTCAGCACCAAATACATCAGGTTGATCATCTTCTGCCTGGGCTCTTTAGGTAAAGCCATAAATTATTTATGATTTTGGATTTGAGATTTTTGATTGCTCATACTCAAAACTTCTTAAAAATTTATTTTAATGCCATTAGCACTATTGCAGTATAACGGCAATATTACGGTGCGGGGAACCTCCTGCTACGCTCCTTTCATTTGCATGGCAGCGATCATGCTGCTGTACATTTGATTAAGCCTGGCAAGGTTTGTGGCCAGATCGGCCATTTCTTTTTGAGTGGCTTTTGCATCTTCTGCACTATTGATCAAGGCGTGCGATGTTTCGGCCAGTTTATTATAATAGGTATTTACCCTGTGAATAGAAAGCGTGGCTTCTTTTACCTGCTTTGTATACTCTTCCGTTTCCACAATGCTGCTGGAAGCGCTGCTGATTTTATTGATATTGGCTTCAAGCGATTTAAAGCCATCGCTTAACCTGCTTAAGGATTCAGGCGTAATATCTGCTGCCTGCAGCATTTCATCAAGGGTGGCCAGCGAACTGCCTGTCCTTGCCGGGGCCGCTTTCTTCGGGGCCTCTACGGTTACGGCTGGTGTGTCATCCAGGGCCTCGGGTTTAAAAGCATACATGAGGGCATAAACCAAAAATACCAGGGCCTCGGTGTACATGCCAAATTTCAGCCATGTATCGGGATCGCCAATGGGCGCTGTATTGGTTAGTTTAAATAAGGCGCCTAATAATACCGGTACAGCACCTAAGGAGAAAAAGATATTCAGATACCGTTGAATGGCTGTGTTTTTTTCTTCAAACATTTTTTTATTTTTTTTATTGCGGTAAGTTAATAACTACTCTGAAACCCAGGTATGAGTGGGAAGCGTCCAGGTCTTCATAAGCGCGGCTGGCGGTGGTAACCATTGATGGAGCATCCTTCCAGCTGCCGCCTCTTATTACTTTTCTTCTTTGAAATTTGGATTGGGACTGCGGAGTGCCAAATTGTATATCCGGGTTAAACCTGTTCTGAAAATTTTCACCCCCTTCATAATACGAAGTGATCATCCATTCAGAAACATTGTCTGCCATATTAAACAGCCCTGCTTTGCCTTTTTTACTGTTGTTTACATACACCGGGAAGATTTTTCCCTGCGTTTCTGCCACCGGCTGTGCGGCTGCAGCGGTATCTTCGGTTACGGGAGCCGGGGGAGGAGTATTATCGTCAAGGCTGGCTGCATAGGCCCATTCTGCTTCGGTTGGGAGCCTGCATTTGCCTCCCAGCGCCTGTTTGTTTCTAACCTGGTAGGTATTAATCTTCTGTTTCGTCATCCAGTCGCAAAAGGCATTGGCCTGGTTCCAGTTCACGCCCACTACCGGGTAGTTCTGGTATTTCGGGCTGTTGAAATAGCCTACGGCCATCTGCTCGTTATTGGAGTAGCCAAAATCCCTCATCCAGCAAAGGGTATCGGGGTACACGGGTACAATGTACCTGTAAATAAATTCGTTGGGGTTCTTGTCCTTGTTTTCCTTTTTCGCTGCTTCCTGGTAATTAAAGCCCTGCATCAGGTATACCAGTTTTTGCGGGTCGATAGAGCGTTTGTTATTCAAAGATTTTGCGGGATCGGTAAGCAGATCGCCTAATTGCGAAAGTATTTCGGGATTGGCATAATTGATTTTTGAGGCAGTTTTCCAGTTCACACTGGTGTCGCCCGAATTGATGCTCACATATTCTCCGCCAAGTATCCTTGCCGCGATAGAGTCCCTTACCCAGTTTACAAATTCTTTATACTGGGCATTGGTAATCTCGGTCTGGGAAATGTAAAAGCCGCTTATTAAAACTGGCTTTGTTTGTTCTTTTTTTAATACCGAAGTAGTATCGTTCTGATCGCCCATTACAAAAGTACCTGTGGGAATCTCTATAACCGATAAAGGCAGCGTAGAGGACAGTGCCGATTTTTTGCCAACCAGTTTTTTTAGTCTGAGACCCTTTTGGGCGTAGGAAGGGTTTAAAGCAAATATTGCAAAAATGAATACGAAGAAAAATCTCATATAAAATCCGGAATTTGTTTTAGAGAATATTTTGCCGCAAAACATATACCAAAAGCATAAAATGCGATAATATGAGGTAAATATATATCTTTACTATTTAAAATCAGGGCATTAAATTTTTTTTAAATTTTCAATAAGGATATTAGATAATGTTTAGTTAAGCTTTCCTGTACCGGCTAAGGGCGTTCTTCAAATCCTGGATGAGATATCCAGCATCTTCAAGTCCGATATACAGCCTTATATGCCGGTGCGCTTCCTGGCCGGGATCGTACCCTCTCTTTTTTATAAAAGCCATACGCGGGATCACAAGGCTTTCGTGGCCGCCCCAGCTTACAGCCATTAAAAAATGTTCCAGGCTTTCGCAGAACCTGGTTATTGAAGCCCGTTTTTTATCTTTCAGCACAATAGTGATCAAACCAAAGGCCGCTTTCATTTGCTTGCGGGCCAGCTTATATTGATCGAATGAGGGGTGAAAGGGGAAAATGATCTTCTCTATTTCAGGGTGATGGTCTAAAAAGGCGATTACTTTCCGGGTAGTGTCATTGATGCGCTCCAGCCGCATGGGTAATGTTCTTAATCCCCGTAAGAGCAACCATCCGTTGAATGGCTGCAGGCCGCTTCCGATTGTCAGAAATGCTGTATCAAATATTTTTTTCATCATCGCATTACTGCCGCAAAGAATACCACCCAGCGTATCGCTGTGGCCACCGATATATTTTGTAGCCGTTTGCATAGCTATATCAATGCCCAGGTCCATTATATTCTGGTAAACAGGTGTGCAATAGGTATTATCAATAAAGGTGATGATGTTTTTTTCTTTGGCAAAAACAGCAATTTCCTTCAGCGGTTGTATCTCATACGTCCAGCTGTTGGGCGATTCCAGGTAAAACAATACAGTATTGGGCAGGGTGGCTTCTTTCCACTGCTCTGTTGTTTTTCCCTCTGTATAGCTCACTTCTACATTAAAGCGCGGAAGGATGGCATCAAATAATTTCTTTGCGGAACTGTAGGGATTTTTTACTGAAACGATGTGATCACCCGATCTGACATTTGCAAGTATGCCTGTAAAAATGGCGGCAGCCCCGCTGTTAAAAAGCAGGCAATCCTCTGCACCGTCCAGCGCCGCCAGCTTTTTTCGCAGGATATCGGTTGTAGGGTTAATGCCCCTGCTGTATAAATACTTGTTCCGCTCATCTTCAAAAGCATGGCTGAATTGATCCAGGGTTTTAAAAGCGAAATTACTGGCCTGCCATATAGGTGGCGCAACCGCATTATAGTACTGCGCACGGTGCTCTGCCAATTCGTTAATAATGCCTGATAGAGATTTTTTTGCTGCCATAAATAAACTTTAATATTATAAAAACGGTGGTACGAGCTGATGATGATACTGGCACCAAACTTACTGGTAATTTCTATGAATTGCAGTATTGTGGATGATAATAAAATTGCAGGTGCAACACAGGTTCGCCCGGCCCCGCAGATGCCGGGACTGGAAACAGTAGCAGGAGCAGGCGGGAACCGAAGTCGTTAAAGAAGCGATAGCATACCTGCAAGCCGGCAGTTAAGATCATCCTTTTCGGCTATAATAATTGCCGTTTCATCGATTTTAAATTGCAATGTATCCAGGGATGCTATAATTTTAAGTCTTTGAACTGGTTTAAACTTTTGAAAATCTGAACAAATAGATCGTGAAAGAGACCACAACAGCATTGGTGTCACAGCGAAAGCACAACGTTGTGAGACAGAGACATTTGTGCCGTTAAGCCGTTGTGTTTTATTCAAAAAGAGCATTTTGATTTAAACAAGTTCATTATTTAAAAATAAAAAAAACAAAAAATGAAAAAGTATTTATTTGCCATTGTAGCATTTTTTGCTATCGCTGTTTCTTCTCGTGCGCAAACTACAGCAACTGCTGCAAAAAAAGCGGCTACAACTACTGCTGTTAAAACAGAAGCGAAGGCCACAACAGCGGCAAAATCTGCTGCTACCACTAAAGCAACAGGCACTAAAGCTGCAACTACCACGGCTACTAAAGCAACTGCTACTCAAAGCACAGCGGTACATCTTAAAAAAGACGGTACTCCCGACAAGAGATATAAGAAAACAACAACGCATGTAAAAAAAGACGGTACCCCCGATAAGCGGTATAAAGAAAATAAGACAAAATCGTAGTGTGTTATAGCAGGATTTAACAAACACGGGCAACCGGTTAATCCGTATTGTGTGAAAACGGGCGCTTCAGATCTGAGGCGCTTTTTTAGTATTCCTGAAAAAAAGGAAATAGATGATAATAAAGAAAAGCAAAACTCCCGTACCGGTTAAGGCGGCGTAATCATTCTTTTCATAATCGAGTGCAATGCTGATGCCTAAAAATATATAGGCTGAAATAAAGATAACCGGTAACAGCGGATAGAGTTTCATCCGGTATGTGCCGGTACTCCCGGTCTTTTTTCTAAAGTAAAAAATGCTTCCTGCGGACAACGCCATGCCAAAGCAATCGAGAAAAATGGTAAAGCTTAAAATTTTATCAAACTCCTTTGCCCAGAAAATGGTTAGTACTGCGATGGCTGCAAAAATGGTTACCGATAAAACCAGGGCATCGTACCTGTTTTTATTAGTAAAAGCTGCAGGAAAAACCCTGTCTTTACCCATGGCATACATTACGCGCGGGTTGCTTAGCAAAGAGGAATTGATGTAAGCCAGCACTCCTAAGAACAGCAGTACCGAAAGGATCATTTCTGCGTTAGCTCCAAATATTTTTGAAGCCATAATAGCGGCAATATTTTTACTATGCTTTAGCTCCTCAAATCCGATCACTTTAACATAGGCGTAATTGATCAGCATATATAAACAAACAATTAAGAGGATACCCCAAAAAATACCCCTCGGGATGGTTTTATTGGCATTCCTTACTTCTTCACCAAAATTGATCGTTTGCTGGTAACCGCCATAGGTAAAGCTTACCGCTACCAAACCAATACCAAACGCTTTGATATATTCTCTTAATGGTGTGGAAACAGTAGGATAAGTTTCCGGGGCAGTACCGGATGCAAAAAAAAGCGGGGTTATAAGCAATACAACCAATCCTATTTTAATGATCATTAAAATATTCTGAGTGCGGGCGCTTAGTTTAAGCCCCAGTAGATTAATGATATAAAATAGTGCAATAGCGGTTATAGCAATGGCGATCTCTATTGTTTTTATATGACGGGCATTTGCCGCAGCAAGCATATAGGCAGGATCGTTAGATTGTGGTGCCAGGATACTGATAATATATTCGCTGCCTACGAGGGCTACAGCAGCAGCAGAGGCGGCATTGCTTACCAGGATGATGCAATTGATAGCAAAGGCAATGGACGGATGGTAAGCGTAGGAAAATACTTTGTAGTAGCCACCGGTAGCAGGCATGCAGGAACCTATTTCGGCATAAGTTAACGCCCCGCATAAGGCAATAAGACCTCCGGCAATCCAGCAGAGGTAGAAAAGAAAAGGCGCAGGAGCTGCTGCGGCTACATTGGCCGGCGCACGAAAAATACCCATACCTATAACAAAGCTCATGCTGATCATGGTAAGATCAAAGAGCCCAAGTTGCTTTTTCATCCGATCATTTTTTAATGCTGCTTTTAACCGGAAGATAAATAATTATTACCGGCTGAATTAAAATCATTGGATAAATTGTTATTTTGGTAAAATCAATTTCAACAAATTATAAATGACGGTCGAGCAGCTTACAACTATTTTTCCCGGCCTTGAAGCCGAACTGTACGGGCAACTGCTGTTACACGGCAATATACGGGAAGTGAAGGCCGGCCACACTTTACTCAAAACAGGGCAAACCATACGCGCTGTTATATTAATAAGCCGGTTACTGAAGAAAATGGAAATAAAAGGGTGGGTGACGATAGGGCGCAACAGTATAAAATGGATCAGGAAAAGTTAGTCATGTGACATATATCACCTTATGTCTGTTAAAGGTTTTGCATTTTTGCTGCATGACAACAGCAGCGTATGCAGCAGCATTATTGATCGGGCTTTCGCTGGGCCTTATTGGCGGCGGCGGTTCCATATTAACAGTTCCTATCCTGGTGTACCTGTTTGGGGTAGCACCTGTGCTGGCTACGTCTTATTCTTTATTTATTGTAGGCATCACAAGCCTTGTGGGCGCGGTAAACAGTTTTATAAACAAAAAAGTTGATATAAAAACAGTTTTGATTTTCGGAACTTTATCGGTGGTTACTGTGTTAAAAATAACCGGTATTGCCGTGGCTGGTGTTTTAGCAGGTGCTGCCATAGGTAAAAAAACAGGAGGGAATGTTTTAAAAAAAGGGTTTGGATGGTTTGTGCTGCTTATGGGGATCTATATTATTATTCACGAATTAATGCATATAGGAAACCATTAAAATAATAATTTTAAAAAGCAAGTAATTTTTATATATGATTGAATTTGTAAAACAACCCTGGCCCTGGTATGTTGCAGGACCCTTAATTGGCCTTACAGTGCCGGCGTTATTACTGTTGGGAAATAAGCACTTCGGTATTTCGGCAAACCTGAGGCATATATGTGCAGCCTGCTTTCCGGCTAATATCCCTTTTTTTAAATACAATTGGAAAAAGGAAGCGTGGAATTTATTTTTTGTGGCCGGTATTGTAACAGGAGGGGCTATTACTGCTCATTTCTTAGCCGATCCTGCTGCAATAAAAATAGCGCCGGCATTACAAAAAGAATTAGCGGGATATAATATTCACGATACCCGGCATTTGCTGCCGGCAGAGATCTTTAGCTGGAAAGGATTGCTCTCTTTACGTGGATCTGTTTTACTGGTTACCGGTGGTTTTTTGGTGGGCTTCGGAACCCGGTATGCCGGAGGTTGTACCAGCGGACATGCTATTATGGGATTAAGTAACCTGCAATGGCCTTCGCTGGTGGCTACTATTTGTTTTATGATCGGTGGTTTTGTAATGGCCAACTTAATATTACCGCTTATTTTAAAATTGTAAATAAAGCATCTATGGAAAATAATATAACAATTGAAAAGATAGCCGATACTGATTATGAAGTACGCTCGCTCGATACTGTTTGTACGAATGATACGCAGTTAAAGCATCCCTGGTGGTATAACTTTAAGTATATGGCGGTGGGTATTTTTTTCGGAATAGTGTTTGTAAAAGCCGAAATTATTTCCTGGTACAGGATACAGGAAATGTTTCGCCTGCAAAGTTTTCACATGTATGGCGTAATCGGTTCGGCTGTAGTGGTGGGTATCATTTCGGTGTGGCTGATCAAAAAGTTTCATATTAAAACAATATACGGAGAACCTATCTCTTTCCGGTCCAAAAAGCTTAATAAAGGCCAGGTGATTGGCGGACTGCTGTTTGGCCTGGGCTGGGCAATGACCGGGGCCTGCCCGGGACCGCTGTTTGCACAGATCGGGACCGGCGCCCTGGTTGTAAGCGTTGTTTTGTTAAGCGCCGTTGCAGGCACCTGGGTATATGGTTATTTCAGGGAAAGATTGCCCCATTAGTTGTGTAAATAAATAAAAATCTGCGATACATGAAAATAGAACAGTTTGAAGACAAAAACCTGTCGCATTACAGCTATGCTATACTAAGCGAGTGTGAACAGCAGGTGGTTTTAATTGATCCTTCGCGCAATCCGCAACCTTATTATGAATTTGCAGAAACATATAATGCAAAAATTATTGGTGTTATAGAAACGCATACTCATGCAGATTTTGTCAGCAGTCATTTGGAAATAGCCGAAGCTACAGGCGCTAACATATACGTAAGTGAAAGGGTAAAGGCGTTGTACCCGCACATTGCATTTGACGAAGGCGATTCGGTAACATTCGGAAAGATCAGGCTTTCGGCTATCAATACCCCCGGCCATTCGCCGGATAGTATTTGTATTTTGCTGGAGCATAACGGGGCACAGAAGGCTGTGTTTACGGGCGATACACTGTTTATCGGTGATTGCGGAAGGCCCGATTTAAGAGAAAACGCGGGCAGCATACGGCTTGACAAAAATGAGCTGGCCAAAATGATGTATCATTCGCTGCACGAAAAGCTGGCTACATTAAATGATGATGTGGTAGTATATCCCGCTCACGGGGCGGGCACGCTGTGCGGTAAAAACCTGAGCAGTATGCCGCACAATACTATCGGCGCCGAAAAGCAAACCAACTGGAGCCTGCAGCCGCAAACAGCAGATGCTTTTGTAAAAGAACTGTTGGCGGATCAGCCCTTTATCCCGGCCTATTTTCCTTTTGATGTTGAATTGAACCGCAAAGGCGCGCCGCCGTTCCGGGAAAGTATAAACAGTATTGTGATCAGCGATCCTTTACCCCAATTAAAAGAAGATACCTGGATAATTGATACGAGACCGGAAGCGGATTATAAAGCAGGTTCGTTGCCTTACTCTGTCAATTTAATGAGCAGCGGGAAGTTTGAAACATGGCTGGGAGCCATCATTGTTCCCGGTGAGCCTTTTTACCTGGCAGCAGGCAACCACGATGAGCGGCACGACGCGATAGCAAGAGCTGCAACTATTGGTTATGAAGCTCAAATCAAAGCGGCTTTTATTATAAACAGGGGGCCTGTTAAGCTGAAACCACTTGATGTAGCGCAATTCCGCAAGCATATTGCCGGTTATACCATCATAGATGTGCGTAATAACGAAGAAGTGAAGCTGAACAGGATTTTTGAAAACAGTATCGGGATCCCACTGGGATGCTTGCGACAGGGTATTTCTAAAATACCATTGAATAAGCCCATAGTAGTGCATTGTGCCGGCGGTTACAGAAGCGCTGCTGCGAGCTCTTTAATACGCGCTATTATACCTGCGGATGTTGATGTGTATGATCTTGGTGAAGCTGTAAAATTATTCTGAATACAGGCTATACAGACATTTAGAGACCGCATATAAAAGAGGCCCGCATTAAAGCGGGCGCTCCTTTTCTCTCTACCCTAACTGCTTAGGCTCTTATCTGCCGCCGGTGCCTGTGCTGCCTCCGGCTGATGTGACTACTGATGTTGTTGTGAAGGTTGTACCCGATGTAGCTCCGCTTCTATTATAAGTGCCGCTGGTGTACAAGCCGTTTGTATTAACGCCGTCTGTTACGCTGCCTCCTGTGTATACGGTATAGGAAGTGCTCGCTTTTAATTTGGGGCTTGAAAAAAGCATGGTCGTATAAGTTCTCGGTACCAGGAAGGTAAGGGTTTCGGCTGTTCCATCGCTTGATTCTATGTGATAAAGCTGGTTGGCCGATGCACCGCCCAGTATAGCACAACGTTGTGTAGTAACGCTGGATGTGGGTGTGCTGGTGGCGCCACCAATACCAACCATAATACCGCCGGTTACGGTGAACGTATTGTTATCGCAATCAAACCCTTCTTCTGGACTGGTGGAGCCAACGGCTATAGTTATACCGCCGGTTATGCCCATGGGCCCATTGGAATCTATTCCATCATTATTAGTGCTGTATACATAGGTAGTGCCGCCGTTAATGTATAAAGCGGTGCCGGCATTAATACCATCGTCGTAGGTTTTTAAGGTTAATGTTCCGTTGTTGATAGTTAAAGTGCTTTTACTCTCAATACCTTCTCCTTCGGTAGTGGTTATAGTGAGCGTACCGCCATTAATGGTAACATAAGGATCAATGGTGTTGTCTGTTTCGTACGAAGCTGTAATCCCATCATCACCGGCATTAATAGTGAAAGTGCCGTCATTCATTACAATATAACCTTCTTCACATTCTATAGCATCGCTGGTTGCCGTAATATTTACTGTGCCACCATCTGCAATAAATGCGTCATTGGTATGGATGCCATCCGATGCGGCCCCGGTGATGGTAATAGTACCGCTGCGTACCCTTATATAATCGTCGCTTGCTATGGCATGCTTGTAATTCCCTTTTACGGTAAGCGTACCGTCGCCACTAAAGATCATTTGTCCTTCGCTGAAGATGGTTCCTTTCATATCTTCTGTACTGGTTGCATAGGAGGAGCCATCGGTAAGGGTATTAGTAGTGCCATCGGCCACTACAATGAATGCCCGCTTTTCGGATTGTATGTTGATGGCCGGTCCGTCATTATTTGTAATAGTAGCGCCATTCAGGGTAAGCTTAAATTTATTATCGCTGTAAATTTTTACCGATCCACTCGTTGTAGTGCCCGAAACCAGGTATTCGACAGCCTTGGCGGTTGCGGTAATGGTAACATCGCCGCCATCGGTAGTAACCGTAACCCCACTTGCCGAAAGCGGATTGGTAATAGTAGCAGTAGTGCCGCTGAATGCGATTGAAACAGTGCTGGTGAACGAGGAGTTTTCGATAAGATCGTCGGCATCATAAGCACTGTCCGTGTTTCCTAAAGCGCCTGTAGTAAGGGTGGAGGTGTCTGTTATGGTTATGGTGCCGCTGGAGCTGCCCGAACTGCTGCTGCCGCTATCCGCAGAACTGCCGGTAGTGCCATCGTATTGTACATCAGTTTTAGAGCAGCTGCTGCATAAAATACCGGCAAACATAAAAATACCTGCAGATAAATAGTTTGTCAATAGTTTTGTTTGCTTCATCATCATAACACGGGGTTTAAAAATATATTAAGCATCTTTCAATTCCTGCTCTATTAGCAATAAAATGGATTCTTTTCCCAGCGACTCTATATCCAGTGTTTCTGTATTCCACACCGCCAGCGCATCGCGTTCGTGCAGCAGCCTTCCTTCTATTTCAAAAGAGCCCTGTATCACCACGCAAAAACTACTGTTGCTTTCGTTCAAAAGGTAGTGTTGCGTCTCCCTCCGCATTTCAAATTTACCTAACGATATCCGCATGTTCCCGTTGCCCAGCACATCCAGCATTTCGTTCCTGTTATTATCAAGATCGAAGGAATACTTTAATACGCCAAAACCAGGCTCAAAATGGGTTTTAAAAGTTATAATCATATAATTTATGAGCGCATCATCATAATAATTATACACTTTCAGGTGGGTGGCTTTATTAAATACCAATAATTCACTGCAATCTATTACTATTTCTTCCTGGTCGTATAATACAACCAGCGTACCTACAATGGGCAGTAAAACGGTGCCGGCATGCAGCTCATATTCCATACAGGCGCCGGGGGCCAGTGTACAATCGTTTACAGCTGCCAGGCTGTTGAATGCAGTATTCCGGTCACCAAAAATACTGATGTCCCGGATATTATGGTCTTGCATGATCTTGTATTGATCAGCTAAGAATATTCTGGCCGATGATTGTGGTAGCATTATTAATAGTTTGAATTGAACAAATACTGATAAAAGGTTGCAACCTTATAAGCTCAGTTTGAATAAAGGAGTTACCATTAGTGTAGCTGGTTTCTGTTTGTAAAGAAACCAGCAAATGCTCGCCAATCGTGTCGACCCATCGAAGCGGATCGCTGTAAAAACATATTGCCACGCGATGATCATTTTTATTAGCAATATGGGAATCGATTATTTCAAACCTGTAAGAATGAAACGGGAGAAAGGTTTTGCCCAAAGTATTTTTAACATCGGGTATTTTATTTCCCAGTTGGTCTACATAACCCGAAACGGCGCTGCTTACCAGGAAGTGCAATTTTTCGGCGGCAGGCACTTCTGCCAGCAGCCTGGAAAAAGTGGCGTGCTTTTTTTCGGTATTATAAAATTGAACCTGCATGAGGAATTCCTGGTAAGTATCATCAAATACATACTGCTCCCAAAGCGAAGCGCTGCGGGAATCGATTATTTTGCGGTATGCGAGTTGAATAATTTTCATTACAAGTAGTATTAACTTTCCTGAGGATCTTTATTGCGCCGTTTTTATGATACAGTACAGACCTATGCACTTACATTAATAGTGTGGGTAAGCGTATAGCCTGCAGAAACACTGCCCGTAACACTTGCCAGTTCGCTTGATAAAGAATCGGAAAACACACTGTCTTTTTCATTTGTTGTATCCTGGGTGCCATGTGCTACGTAATCCGTTGCGGTAGTGTAAACCGTATTACAAATATCGGCGGGGAAAGCGATTTGGGTTACAAGCAAAGAAGTGCCGCTGCTATTGTAAATATGCACGTGTATATGTGGCGCGCGGCTGCTGTACCAACCGGGAAAAATACTGGTGAAGGTTACCAGACCGTCACTATCGGTAGTTTGCCTGCCCCGTAACCAATGCACGCTGGTATAATTTGTTGTCTGCATAGAGGTGCCTCCGTATTCCGAGTAATTTCCAACTGCATCACAATGCCAGATATCTACAATGGCACTTGAAAGTGCCGAACAGCTGTCGTTCTTATTAGTGACATAAATTTTGATCGTTAAAGCAACACCCGACCTGTCGCCGGTAATATCAGATTTTACCAAAGAGGAAGGCGTTTTGGTTGGAAACGGCCCTTCGGTTTCGGAAGGTGTTGTAGTGCAGGAGCCGCTACTACTACTACTACTACTGCTGCTGCTGTCGCTACTACTGCCGGTGCTGGTACTGTCTGTTGTTGATGTTACGGCTGTTGCATCGCCTTTGCTGCATGCCTGGGTAATGGGCGCCACAAAAGCTACACCCAGGGCTGTAAGCCCTTTTGCTAAGAATTTTTTTCTTTCCATAATCAGATTTTATAGTGTTCAATACAAGATTACATTGTATAGAAAGCGAAAGCAAATCTGATAGGTGAACCCGTATATTGTGTCGGAGAAAAACTTAAAAACTTGTTAATGCGGCTTTGCCCAGTTATTTAATGCCGCCGCATAACTTTCGCTTACAGGTAATACTGCACCTGTATTAAGCACTACTTTTCGTCCGGTAATAGCTGTAACGCTGTTGCGGGTAACAATATAGCTGCGATGTATGCGCATAAATTGCCGGGGAGGTAATTTTTCTGATATTTTTTTTAGCGACATTAAGGTCATTACCGGCTTATCGTTTGCAAGATGTATTTTAATATAATCGTCGAGGCTTTCGATATACACAATATCATTAAAGGGAATTTTGATCATTTTATATTCGGCATAAACGAATATACAGCTGTTCTCGGCAGGCTCATGGTCTGTGTTATATTTGGATAATGCTTTTTGAAAGGCTTTTTCAAAACGTTCAAAACCAAACGGCTTTAAAAGGTAATCTATGGCTTCCAGCTCAAAACCATCCAAAGCAAATTCTTTATAGGCCGTTGTAAATATGATCATGGGCCTGGTTTCAATGCTGTTTATCAGATCGATCCCGTTAATATCCGGCATATCAATATCAATAAACAGCAGGTCGGGTTTTTGCACATTGATATAGGCAAGGCCATTAACCGCATTATCAAAGACCTGCACCAATGTTATGTCTTCAATTTGAGAACAATATTGTTTTATTATTTCGAGTGCAAGCGGCTCGTCATCAATTGCTATGGCTTTTAATTTCATTTCATTACCCGATATTATTAAGTACTAAAACTACTGTAAATTTATCTCCTTCTGTAAGTATTTGTATCTGGTGTGTATGGGGGTATAATAATTCCAGCCGCTGTTTTACATTGTGTAAGCCCACGCCTTCTCTCAGCTTTTCCAGGCTTTCTGCTTTAAATACCGTGTTCTGAGTACGAAGGGTAATCGTAAGCTCGTTAACGTTTATATGAATATTGATTTGTGAAGGCTTATTATTGCTGATGCCATGTTTAAAAGTATTTTCAACAAAAGCCATTAAAATTAGCGGGGCTACTTTGGTTTTACCGTATTCGCCGGTTAATATATAGTTTAATTCAACCTTTTTACCCAGCCTCAGCTTTTGGAGTGCAATAAAATCGTTGATGCAGGCAATTTCTTTATCTACAGGAACAAAGTCCCGGCGGGCTTCGTCTGTTACATACCTCATGATATTCGAAAGCCGTAAAATACCTGATGCGGTATTTTCGTTTTTAGTAATGGCCAGGGCATAAATATTATTAAGCGTATTAAAAAGAAAATGCGGGCTTATCTGCGCCTTTAGAAACGCCAGCTCTGCCTGCGCCTTTTGTATGGCTATCTGTGCACTGTTTTTTTCTGTAACAAGCCATTGCTTAAAAAGCACCAGGGTGGCGCTGCCTGCCATTGCCATAAAGAAAACAATAAGGCTAATGATGTCAAACTGCCGCCTGCCCCGGGCAGTATGCGCTGGCATGGTGTTGCCCGGCGGCGGCTGTCCGAACCGGGACTCCTGGTCCTGCTGCGGGGGCGGCCCTGTAGGCGGTGGCGGTGGCATCAGCCTGTTACTGTTTAAATCTTTTTGCGCTGCCGGGTTTTGCTGTTCATTCCGATAAGGCATCATTACCTCTTCAAAGGGTTTTATGTAAATACAGACCGACAAGAGTGTTATAAAAACCAGTGAGTAAGCGGTATGCTGCTTTTTCAGGAAAATATACGGCATCAGCACATACAGGTTCAGATAAAAAATAACAGTATAAAAAAGAGTAAATAATATAAAACGGCTGTTGAAGATGATCTTAAAATAGCTTTTGCCCGCACTGCCGCCGTTCTTTAAAAAAGCAGCTATTAAAAAAATAAAGAGCAGCCAGCCGCCAAAATGTGAAAGGATCTTTACTGCTTTTTTATTATTCATTGTATAACAAACTTAGCATAAGTTTATTACTTTTGCCACGATTTTTGGTTCCGCCGGTCGGCGGATTAAAAGGGAAGTCCGGTGAAAATCCGGCGCTATCCCCGTAGCTGTGAGGTCCACCCAAACCTTCCGGAGGGAAGGTTTAAAAATGTTTTATTCAAAACCACTCCATACAAAAATGGGGGAAGGTAATAAAACGGGCCAAGCCAGAAGACCTGCCCGATATCAGTTAAAATCATTCAGGCTTTCGGGTGAAAAGCGTGAGAATGTAACCGCTGCAGCGCTTATATTTCTATCACTTATTTCCTGAAAGCAGTCAACTAAAATTTTTAAAATGAAGAAAAGGATTTTAGTAGTGGCTGCTGCGGCATTGTACAGCACCCTACACGCACAAAACGAAACTGTAAGTAAGGACTTGGATGAAGTGATTATTACAGCATCAAAAAAAGATTTAAAACAGTCCCAAACCGGAAAAGTGGTTACTGTTATCGGCCAGGAAACCCTGCAGCAGCATATAGGAAAATCGTTAACTGAAATATTGAACCAGTACGCAGGTATTTTTACAGTTGGTGCCAACAGTGCTCCTGGCACTAACCAGGATGTTTACCTGAGGGGCGCTGCCACAGGCAATATTTTATTTTTACTGGATGGTATACCCTTGCAGGATCCCTCTTTTGTAACCAATGGATATGACCTGAACAATATTAACCCGGAGCAGATAGAGCGGATCGAAATTTTAAAAGGCGCTCAAAGCACGCTTTGGGGCAGCGCCGCAGTGGCAGGGGTTATTAATATTATAACAAAAAAAGGAGGAACTAAAAAAATTGCTCCTGCTGTTACGGTCGCTTATGGCAGCTATAATACTTTAAAAATAGGTGCTGGTATTAACGGCAAGCTCAGGGGGCTATCCTATAATCTATTATATAACCGTGCCAGCACCGATGGTTTCTCTGCCGCTTATGATAGTGTGGGTAACCGCAATTTTGATAAGGACGGTTTAAAACAAAATAGTTTCCAGGCAAACCTGGGCTACGATTTTACGAATGCGTTATCGCTGAAGTTTACCAGCAATTATGGTTATTATAAAGCTGATGCCGACGGCGGCGCTTATACAGATGATTATGATAATATAGTAAAAAGCAAAAACTTTGTAAACAGCCTCAGTTTAAATTATAAAACAGAAAGAACGGCCCTGCACCTCATACAAAGTATGATAACGGCAGACAGGTCTTATATTGATGACAGCACCGATATCGGAACCACAAGAATTGATCCGGATGCCAGTTACTACAGCATCTGGTCCGATGGAAGCTATAAAGGAAGATCATATATCACCGATCTGTATGGTAACTATAATTTCACCCAAAATTTATCTTTGGTGGCCGGCTTGCAATATGTTCATCAAAATACAGACCAGGCGTATAGCAGCGTTTCTAATTATGGACCATATAACGCTTTGCCGGTGAGCAGCGATTCTGCCAAAACCAATAATCTTTCTGCTTACACGTCTTTTTTAATAACAGATTTAAAAGGATTTAATATTGAAATCGGTGGCAGGTACAATCATCATAGTATATATGGGAGTAATGGAACATTCACCTTTAACCCATCGTATAATATAGATGAGCACACACGTGTTTTTATAAACATATCCAGCGGGTATAATGTTCCTTCTCTTTACCAGTTATATAGCGAATATGGAAACCGCGATTTAAGCCCTGAGAAAAGCATTAATTACGAGCTGGGTGTACAAACCTTAACCAATGATAACAGGAACTCTTTTCGCATTGTAGGGTTTAAAAGAGATATAAAAGACCTGATTGTTTTTTATACTGATGCCACTACCTATGCCAGTAAATATATAAACCGGGATGAGCAGCATGATTATGGATTTGAAGTGGAAAGCAATATAGCTATTGGTAATATCGGCCACTGGGTAAATAACCTTACCTATGTTAGCGGGAACGGCATTAGCGAGGGCGTAAAAACAAAAAATCTTTACAGGAGGCCCGACTTTACACTCAACAGCATGCTTACTTTAAACCCTGTCGGCGGGTTAACAGTGGTACCTGCGTTCAGGTTTGTTGGGGAGCGTATGCCGGGTCAGTATGATGTGGGGCCGGATCCGATGCCGCATTATTATACAGTCGATTTTTATGCAGCCTACAGTATTAAGCAAAAAGTGAAAGTATTTGCCGATTTCAGGAATGTAACCAATCAAAGGTATTTTGATGCCTATGGCTATAACAGCCGCCGCTTTAACTTTATGGCCGGTATCAGCGCATCTTTATAAAAATATGTCCAAGCACGAACCTAAAGCCTGTCCTCGTTGCGGGCAGGCTTTTGAATGTAAAGTGGGCGATGTAAGCCATTGCCAGTGTTTTGGTATCCATTTTACTGAAGAGGAAAAGAAGATCATTGGTGAAAGATACGCTGATTGTCTTTGCAGAAGCTGCCTGCTTGGGCTAAAGAACCGCTATACTATGTTTAAAGAAAAAATGTTCTGGGATAATAAAAGCTGAGCCGTTGTAAAAATAGTTTAGGTTATGCGTGGTTTAAGTTATGCGTGGCGTCCTCGCCACGCATTTTTATAATGTCGCCTCCTGGCGACTATCAATGAAAATGGATATAAATATAATACGGTATATATACCTTTGCCGAAACCAGTCCCCGATGCAATTTGGTTACAAAGAAATACTTACCGTAAGCTTTACGCTTTTTGCAATTATAGATATTATAGGATCTGTTCCTGTACTTATCTCTATTAAAAACAAGGCAGGGGCTATTAACGAATTCCGGGTCACCCTTATTGCCGGCATCCTCATGATCCTGTTTCTTTTTTTAGGTACTCACATATTGGATATACTGGGCCTCGATGTAAAATCTTTTGCGGTAGCCGGTTCCATCGTGATCTTTATTTTAGGATTGGAAATGGTGTTGGGTATGGAGTTTTTTAAATCAGATGGCGATGTAAAAGCGGCAACCGTTGTGCCGCTTGCTTTTCCGCTGATAGCAGGTTCAGGCACACTCACAACTATTATGTCTTTAAAAGCGAACTACAAGGTACAGATCATTTTAATGGCAATTGTATTAAACCTGGTCGTTATCTATGTGGTTTTAAAATCGCTGAACGGCATTTCAAGGCTATTAGGACCCAGCGGCCTTACGGCCATCAGAAAATTTTTTGGAGTAATATTACTGGCTATTTCTGTTAAGATATTTGCTACAAATGTTGCCGGTTTATTGCATCATTGATGATAACTTGTTTAGACTTTCAAAATGGAACCACACAGGAGAAACATAGGCTTAAGAGATTCGGAAAAGAAAGGAGGGTATAGAATCACAAAGATTTTGCATGACAAGGGGTGTTTTTTATTCAATTTTATGTAATTGCGATGAATCTATGTGGTTAAAAAAACAACTTCAATAACTGATATGGAGAACTATGTTGTAATCATCTTTATACTGGCCATAATGATCGGTTTATCGGCGCTGGCTGATAAGATCAGGATTCCGTATCCCGTATTACTGATTACCGGCGGAATTGCGATGGGCTATATTCCTGTTTTGCCGCACGTAGAAATTGAACCGGATATTATCTTTCTGATCTTTCTGCCTCCTCTTTTATATGATGCGGCTTTTAATATTTCCTTCCGGTTATTCCGCACGAACATTCATACGATCAGCACATTAGCTATAGGGCTGGTTTTTTTGACTACTGCTGCCATAGCTGTATTTGCACGATATGTTATTCCCGGCATGAACTGGCCGCTGGCTTTTGTACTTGGCGCGATACTGTCAGCCACAGATGCGGTAGCTGCAATCAGCGCTACAAAAGGTCTGGGACTTTCTCATAAAACCACTACTATCCTCGAAGGTGAAAGCCTGGTGAACGACGCTTCGGCGCTGGTGGCCTACCGCTTTGCCGTGAGTGCTGCAGGTGGAACGGCTTTTGTTTTCTGGAAAGCCGGCTTGTCGTTCCTGGTTACATTAGCCGGTGGCTTTCTGGTGGGCATAGTGATGGGGAAATTGCTGGGACTGCTGTTAAAAAGAGTGAAGGATAATAATATGGTATCAATTAGTTTTATGATGCTGATGCCTTTTGTAACCTACCTGGTGGCCGAGGAATTGCATGTATCCGGCGTAATCGCTGTAGTGATACTGGGCCTGGGTATTTCCCGCTTCAGCAGGAAGATATTCCCTGAGCATCTGAAAAAAGAATCCAAAGCAATATGGGATATTATTATTTTTTTATTGAACGGTCTCATATTCCTTTTGATTGGCTTGCAGTTTCCGTATATTGTAGCAACCATTCCCCGTGGGCAGCTTCTTATTTTTACAGGTTATGCATTTATTATTACGGTTATAGCGCTGCTGGTACGTATGGCACGCGTATTTATGCAGCGCATGAATCTCAATAAAGCATTTAAAGAAAATAAATTCAGGCACCCGATTCAGCAGCAGTCTCTCCTGGATTTCAGTTCAAGCCTTATCATTAGCTGGAGTGGCATGCGGGGAATTGTATCCCTTGCCACAGCATTGGCACTGGCGCCCGATTTTCCGCAGCGCAGCACCATTGTATTTATTGCTGTGGCGGTTGTATTGTTTACAATAGTAGGGCAGGGGCTTACGCTTCCCTGGATCGTAAAAAAAATGAACAAGAAAAACCTGACATTATAACTATCATGAAATTGTTGACAACGATTTTATTATTGGCTTTACTGAATGCGGCAGTTGCTCAGTTGCCGGTTACAAGGTTCGAGCAAAGTAAAGGCAAACAAACACCTGCGTATCATGAGATCATTGACTGGTGGAAAAAGGCTGATGCAGCCTCTGCTAAGATCAACATGATTACAATGGGAGCAACGGATGCCGGTTATCCTTTGCTCCTGGTGGTGATCTCAAATACCGGCGCAGCCGATTTTCAGAAAATAAGGAAAGAAAATAAACTGGTGATACTGGTAAACAACGGCATTCACCCCGGTGAGCCCGACGGAATAGATGCCAGCATGCTTTTGGCAAAGGATATTATTTCGGGAAAAATAAAGTTGAGCGATAAGGTAGTGTTAGCGATCATTCCTGTTTATAATATCGGGGGATGCTTAAACAGGAGCGAAAATTACAGGGTAGATCAGAATGGGCCCGAAGCATTTGGTTTCAGAGGTAATGCACAAAACCTGGATCTGAACAGGGATTTTATTAAAGCCGATTCCAAAAATGCTTTTGCTTTTACACAAATATTTCATTTAACCAATCCCGATATCCTGATTGATAACCATGTCAGCAATGGCGCCGATTATCAGCATGTAATGACATTGCTCACCTCGCAGCATAGCAAGCTGGGCGGGGCAATGGGCGATTATCTGCATAAAACAATGGAACCGGCATTATACAGCAGCATGCAACAGAAAGGCTACGATTTAGTACCTTATGTAAATTTCGACCACAATGATAAGGTAGAGAACGGATGGGAAGGTTTTTGGGATGCACCACGATACAGCAGCGGCTATGCCACGCTTTGGAATACCTTTGCCTTTATGCCCGAAACGCACATGCTGAAACCTTACCGGCAGCGCGTACAGTCCACCTATGCCTTAATGCAAAGCTTTATTGAATTTGCTAATTCCAGGATATCAGAAATTAAGAGCTTAAGACAGCAGGCGGTTGATGAGGTTAAAAATAAAAACGATTTCCCGGTGGCATGGCAATTAAACAAAAGCCGGTTCACATCCATTCTTTTTAAAGGGTATGAAAGCGGGTATAAGAACAGTGAAGTGTCGGGCTTGCCAGGATTGTATTACGACCGGACAAAGCCTTATGCAAAGCAGGTTCCGTTTTATAATTTTTATGATGTAACTGCATCCGTAAAAAAACCTAAGGCCTATATTATTCCGCAAGGCTGGTGGAAAGTAGTTGAAAGACTGAAAGCGAATGATGTGGAAATGCATCCGTTTAAAAATGATACTGCAATAAAGGTAGAAGTGTACCGTATTGAAAGCTACAAATCGTCTCCCAGACCATACGAAGGCCACCATCCCAACTCCGATGTACAGATCAGTTCGTCGCAGCAGGTGATACATTTCAGAAAAGGTGATTGGTGGATACCCATGAATCAGGAGGCAAACCGGTTTTTGATTGAAACTTTAGAGCCTGTTGGTGAAGACGCTTATTTTGCCTGGAATTTTTTTGATGCTGTTCTGCAGCAGAAAGAAGGTTATTCTGATTATCACTTTGAAGATATTGCAGCCGGTTATTTAAAATCAAACCCCGGGCTGCAGGCGGAACTGCAAGCCAAACGCAGGCAGGATACGGCCTTTGCAAAAAGCGCTGATGCGCAATTAAATTTTGTTTTTAAAAACTCACCCTGGATAGAGCCCGCATATCTGGCTTATCCGGTTTACCGGGTAAACTAATACTTAGCCGGTGTACCTGCTTTTGGAATAGCATTGCTGATAAATTCGCGAAGGTGCTCGGTGCTTACTTTTAGATCATCCCTTCTTAAATACATCATGTGCCCGCTTCGATAACCCTCCCAACTGATGCGATTTTTTAACTTACCCGATGGGTCCATCTGCCATAAATTATATTTGGCATTAAAATAATCGCAGGCGCCATCATAATAACCGGATTGCACCAGTAAATGCAGGTAAGGGTTAATGGCCATTGCCTGGCGCAGATTTTCGCCCGTTCTGTTATTTTTATCGTCCCAGGGCCATACATTTCCAAACATATTATAAGGGTAGTCGGTCTTATAATTCAGCTCGTTTTTGATGTACATATTAATGGGCGGCGTAAAGGCGTGCAGCCAGGCGGTAAGCTCGGCATTAAAATCCGGACTAAGGCCGGCATCTTTTTTATCGATGCCCTTGTACCTTGAGTCCAGGCGACCGATGGTATAGCCTTCATCTCTTAATAATTCTTTCCAGAATAAATTAGTACTAACGGCAAGGTTGTTTTGCAAAATAACTTTTTCAGTTATTCCCGAATACCGCGCTATTTTAGCGGCCACTGCCTGCCTGGTAGCATCATCTAAAAGGCTGCCTTTGTTTATTGCAGGTATCAGCTCGTTCATAGTAAAGCTTTCCACTTCGGGCAACATGGCCGTTAGGTCTTTTTGCAGCAGGTCTGCGGGCTGTTTTTTATGGTACCAGGCAGTTGCTGCGTAATAAGGCAGCAGTAAAGCCGCGCTGGTGGCTTCCCCACGGTCAATACCCAGGTCGGTGGGGGATACCAGTATCACCCCGTTCAGGTACATCCAGTGCGATTGCTGTAACGCTAACGCAAGGCCCGAAACACGCGTGGTTCCATAACTTTCACCTATTAAAAATTTAGGCGAGGCCCAGCGGTTATAACGGTTTACAAAGCTGTTGATCCAGTCCGCCAGATATTTTATATCCGCATTCACCCCAAAAAAATTTTCTTTTGGTGCATTGCCAACAATTCTGGAGTAGCCGGTATTTACGGGGTCAACATACACAATGTCTGTTGCATCTAAAATGGAGTAAGGATTTTCTTTATAGCCATAAGGCTGCACAGGATACCCTTCATCATCTATGTTCAGCAATGCAGGCCCGGTATAGCCAATATGCATCCATGCAGATGCAGAGCCGGGGCCGCCGTTAAAAGAAATGGTAAGCGGGCGCGTACTTTTATCCTTAATATCTGTTCTTTCATAGTAGGTAAAAAACAAACCGGCAATAGCTTTTCCGTTTTCATCCCAAACCGGCAGCGTACCGGCTACAGCCTTATAAGGTATTTGCCTCCCGTTGATAGTTACGGTATGGTTGGTAACCACTACCGCATCCGGATTAAATTTTAAGTCGGGAGATGCTGTTGATGCGCTGCCCGCTGCTTTTTTACCGGCCGCTTCAGCTTGTTCCGGCTTTTTTTCTTGTGCCTGTACAGCGCTCAACGTAACGCATATAAAAAGCAAAAGCGTAATAATATTTTTTAGCATGTAGCTAAATTAACATCATTACGCCAAAATATGGTTTGAGCAAGATGTATTTTTGTTTGCAGGCCATGAACTATCAACCATGGTCGATAAACTACTTCAACACCCCCAGTTCCTTACCCACTTTAGTAAACGCGGCAATCGCTTTATCCAGGTGCTCCTGCTCATGCGCTGCGCTTAGCTGCACACGTATGCGCGCCTGCCCTTTCGGCACCACAGGGAAGAAGAAACCGATAACATAAACGCCTTCGTCCAGCAGCTTTGCAGCAAAATCGGCCGCCAGCACCGCATCATACAGCATAATGGGTACAATGGGATGATCGCCGGGTTTAATATCAAAGCCTGCAGCCGTCATTTTTTCGCGGAAATATTGCGTGTTATAAGCCAGCTTATCACGCAGGTGTGTAGAAGCCGAAAGCATATCCAGCACGGCAATAGAAGCGCCAACGATGGAGGGTGCCACGGTATTGCTGAAAAGATAGGGGCGCGATTTCTGGCGCAACATATCAATGATCTCTTTACGGCCCGATGTAAAGCCGCCCGATGCGCCGCCCAGGGCTTTACCCAGCGTTCCGGTTATAATATCAATTTTGCCTACAACACCGCGGTACTCGTGTGTGCCTCTTCCGGTTTTACCTAAAAAGCCCGAAGAGTGGCATTCATCGATCATGATCGCGGCATCATATTTTTCGGCCAGCGCCACAATTTTATCAAGCTGTGCAATAGTGCCATCCATGCTGAAAGAGCCATCGGTAACAATGATCCGGTTACGGCAGCCTGCAGCTTCCTGCAATTTCGCTTCCAGGTCGGCCATATTGTTATGCTCATACCGGAAGCGCTGCGCTTTGCAAAGCCTTACGCCATCAATAATGCTCGCATGGTTTAAAGCGTCGGATATAATAGCATCCTGGTCGTTAAATAAAGGCTCAAACACACCGCCATTGGCATCAAAGGCAGCGGCGTAAAGAATAGTGTCTTCGGTACCTAAAAACTCAGATATCTTTTTTTCCAGTTCCTTATGAATATCCTGGGTGCCGCAAATAAAACGTACGCTGCTCATGCCGTAGCCATGCGTATCAATTGCTTCATGCGCAGCTTTAATCACATCGGGGTGAGCCGATAAGCCTAAGTAATTATTAGCGCAAAAGTTTAATACAGTTTTGCCACCTGCCTGTCCGGTAGGCAGGTTTACTTCAATTTCCGCACCCTGCGGACTGTTAATGATGCGTTCGCTTTTATACAGGCCGGAAGTCTTTATTTCTTCAACCTCACCGGCAATGCGTTGTGTAAATTTTTCGTTCATAGTTTTATAATTGATCGGGATTAAAACGAATCTGTAAAAGGATATCTTTTGCAAATAAACTGTTTTTTACCAAGAGTGTTAAAGCAAACGGTTGCGCATAATTAATTATTTTCCCGTTTTTTACGGCTTACAACAGCTTTGGAAACCAGTTGGTTGCCAAAACGGTTTTTAATATCATCCACGGCTTTATAAAGATTGAGCTTAGTATCCTGGTTGTTAAATAAGTTCATCTGCATGCCGCTGTCCGCCAGCTGGCTGAAGCGCACACCAATCAGGCGCACAGGCCGGCCCTGCTGGTAAAATTTATCAAAAATTTCTTTGGCTTTTGCAATCAGCTCATCATCTAAAGAAGTATACGGAATGGTTTCCTGTTTGCTGGTGGTTTCAAAATCAGCATATCTTATTTTAACGGTAAGGCAGCTCGTAAGTTTATCATCCTGCCGCAGGTCGTAAGCATTTTTTTCGGTAAGCCTTACCAGTTGTGCGTGCAAAAAATCAACGTTAGTCTGGTTTTCGTGAAAAGTGGTTTCGTGGCTCATGCTCTTCTGTATCCATTCTGTATCCGCCCCGGCACTGCCAATGCCATGCGCTTTGCGCCAGAGATCCCGTCCCCATTTTCCTAATTTTTTTTCAAGTATTTCAACAGGGGTATGGGCTATATCTTTTATAGTGTGCAGGCCAATAGCGCGCAGGCGCGGTTCGGTTTGCTTGCCCACACCGTTGATCTTTTCAATACCCAGGGGCCATAAAAAATCCTGCTCCCGGCCATGCGGTATTTCTAAAAAGCCATTGGGTTTGGCTTCGTTGGTAGCCATTTTGCTGATGAATCTGGCAGATGATAAACCGCACGAAATAGGCAACCCGGTTTCTTTTATAATATATTCTCTAAGCTGTTGTGTGTACTGGCTTACATTAAAAAATTTATCCATGCCGGTAAGATCGCAGTAAAACTCATCAATAGAGGCTTTTTGAAACGAAGGCACTTTCGATGCAATAATATCGGTAACCATTTTAGAGTAGCGGCTGTACTCCGGGTAATTGCCTTTAATCACAATGGCTTGCGGGCAAAGTTTCATAGCAGTAGCCATGGGCATGGCCGAGTGTACGCCAAACTTTCTTGCTTCATAGCTGCAGGTAGAGACAACCCCCCGGTTAACACTGCCGCCTACAATAACCGGTTTACCTTTTAGCTCAGGTTTTAACAACAGCTCTACTGAGACAAAAAAAGAGTCCAGGTCGAAATGAGCAATATAAGGTTGGGGTTTGTTCACTCATTCAAAAATAAATTTTTATATTGGTGTTGCGCGGGGTAAATAACTGCGATGGCGCAACCGTTAATTTTGGAAACATTGCTAAAATTGAAAATATTGAAGCGGTGGGCTCTTTTTCTTATACAGCTGATAAGTGAACAGTAATATAGCACGGGCATGTAATGGCTATAAGAGGGCGCTTTGTCTTTATCCATACCTGCCAAAAAAAGAGCCCGGTTATACCGGGCTGGTGCACTGTATTCTTTTAACCTGACTTTAATGGTGTGGTGTTTCTGGGTTAGCAACGACCGTTTTCGGCGCTGCAGGCTGCCAGCCCTCCCGGGGATCCAGCATTAGCCTTATTTCGAGCGGTTGGGAGGAGGCCGCTTTTTTCTTTGGCTCTGGTATTACCGGCGGTTGCAGAAACACATCCAGGTAGCTGGCCATCTCCGGGTCGCTTATATAAAACGCCTCGGCTTGTGGCCAGTAACCGGCATCTGCCGGTGGTGGCAATAAATGAGTACCGTTATTGCGGTTGTATAACAGCATACCGTTTTTATGTACCCAGTTAAAGAACAGGTTGCCCTCATTTAACTGCTGTAGTGTAAAACCCAGCGTATGAATGGTCATATTTACCTGTCCGAAGTGAGCGATCATTTCCTGTACTTCTGTTTTCTTTTCATCATCAATTGTTACGGCATCGGGGGTAATGATCAGCAGGTCGCATGAAAATTGTCGGATTTCTGCTAACTGCTTTCTCATAAAAGCGCTTCGTTTTATGCTTATGCTGGTTGTACAGCCAAAGCAATAAATGATCAACGCGCCCAGTTGCGTGGCAATTATTTTTTTAATACAATGCACTGCGTTTTGTTCTTTGCCATTTAGCTGGCTGATGTAGTTTTTCATGGTTTTAAATTTTAGTGGTGAACTTGTTTAATAAGTTTATTAATCATTAGTTACAGCGCCTGGAGAAAATTTTTTGTAGTAGCCATTTATATGTGTTACTTCTCTTACGTCAATAAGGTGGGCCGCTTCAAACAGCTTTGTTAAATGGAAATAACGGGAAAGCAGGTTTAAGTCCATATCGTTGGTGTTAGACACCAGGGTGTAATCCAATATTTCCTGCATATCCTCTCTCCATTTTTGCAGGGGCTGAAATTTAAAAAAACGTTTAAAAACCAGGTAAGGGTTTTTGTATTCATCTAACGTCAGCAACCTGGGAAAACATTCCCACTCAGCAAGCGCTTCGTTGTTGTTACAATAAAGCCGTTTATCGAGCAACTCACCGAACGCAAAATCAATAGGGCCTGTTTTGTGTTCTTTATTAATACAGTTCGCAGCGATCATTACAGAATGGATCACCTGGAACCGGTACAGCACATTAGCGGGCTCTATTTTTCGGTATATTTTATTTTTTAGTGCAAACAGCAATGCTTCTTTAATAAATTTTTTTAAAGAAAAAACAGCGCTAAAATCAAAACATGCTGCAAATACCTGGTAAGGGTCGTTAAGAGCTTCCCGGTACCAGCAATAAGTCTCAAACGGATCTTTCTTTTTTTTGTTTTTCATAAGTTTTATTATTTAGTGTAAGTGAAAAAATATTTCAGGTTGATTTTTAAAATACGGGTAAGTTACTTGCCCTGTACTCTTTGTGTTTCTTTTTCCGGGTACACCTATTTGCATAGGAGGCAGGCCGCATATACCAGTTTACGCAAGAGTTTCATAAAAGGAAATAACGTTTCGGGTGCCAGCTCATCTTTAACACTGCTGCGCGATAGTGCGTTCTCAGTCCATACCAATAATTGCCGCTTCCATTCCGGTAAGGAAGCGTGCCGGAAAAAAGATTTAATTACCCGCAGCGGCTTGTTAAACTCACCGGCTGTAAGCGGCACCGGCAGCATTTTTACAGGTATTTTTTTAAGAGCAGGTGGCTTTCTGCCTGTAAGCGCGCCCGCCTGTGCAGTCGTTCGAATCAGGTAGCAGCATTCTATCAGCAGCTCCAGCCTGCCGGAGTAATAAAGGCAGTTGCCGGGGCTGCCGTGCGCCCATACATATTCTTCATTCATGGCGGCGGCGCAGATGAGGTCCAGCTCTTCACATATTTCATGTACGGGCATGTATTTAAAAATATGCCGTAAGCTGCAAAACGGATCAGTTTTTGCAGGATCAGCCTGTGCGTTCATAGCCAAACGGGTAAGAAAACACCGGGCAGGCGGGGTATGGGGTTGCTGCATAGTTAATTGTTTATATTGGTTCTATGTCTGTAAAACGGTGCCTTGTATCAGGCGGGGGGACTAACGTTCAACCTGTGACAAAGTGGTTTATAAGAAGAATTTATTACAATCACAGGCCTGTTTGATATTATATTAATATAACAGAAGTATAGAATACCTGCACTAAGGTATAGTTTATATTTTAATCTTCCAAATAAATAGTGCATTTTTTTTATCTTTTTATACCTTTAAAATACATAATTGTACAGAAAATATTAATAATCAATGACCAAGCTTGGTATATATCTGGCACAGAAATCTGTGAACAAGTCCGAGGTAGCCCGCAGGGCAGGGCTATCCAAGGCACGAATGAACGAACTTACACTTAATAAACGCAGCCATTTGCGGGCGGAGGAGCTGTACCTTATTGCCCTGGCTATAGATACAAACCCCGGCGACCTGCTGGAGTATTTATATTCCGGGCTCGGGCTTGTTGTAGAAATGCCGCTAACGATGGCAGCAGAACCGGAAACAGTAATCGAAGGAACGAAGAAGAAAAAGCGGTAACATTCGTTATTCTCCCCGATAAATATTTTAGGCCCTGCACGGCAGCAGTTGCCGGCCCAGAATAAGAACGCCCACGCAACAACGTGAGCGATTTACCTTATTTCCCGGTTCATTTCGAAGGTCGTAGTTTCGGAGAACGAGAATAAAGCAAACACGCTGAAGTTGTTTAAACTTAGAACTTGTTTGAACTTTTGAAAATCTGAACAAACAGGTCGTGAAAGAGACCACAACGGCAGGGATGTTACAGCGAAAGCACAACGTTGTGAGATATTTGTGTCGTTAAGTCATTGTGTTTTATTCAAAAAAGAACATTTTGATTAAGAGCCTGTTTAAAAATATAAAATAAAAAAGATTATGGGCAAGGATTAAATAGTGAAACATATTTTGGGTGTATGACAAATTGCATTATTAAGCGGCTGCTTTGATTAGCGCTTCGACCCTGTACCATTGTTTACTTTTTTTATATGCCCGTAGATTGACAATCTTTTGTGC
>JASGEW010000175.1:0-42498 GCA_047606125.1 Niabella sp.
AGCGAATACTTCAACCGCCTAATATTTTCTTAATGGCGCTGGCTTTAAGCAGGCATTACCATTTACTGTGATGCTGAAAAAGAATGGGAGGAATGCCTGCTTAAAGCCAGCGCCATTAAGAAAATATTAGGCGGTTGAAGTATTCGCTTTTAACCATTCAACTATTGAGTCAAAATCGGCCTCACCAGTAGAAATTTTAATAATAAAATTGTACAACCCATCTTCAGCAGCATTTAGCTGTAGCGAATATCCAAATAGAATGCCTGCCATACCCAATAAACCTGTTCTCTTATTCCCATCAATAAAGGGATGATTTATTATAAGGCTTTCTGCCAAAGCTGCAGCTTTCTCATAAGGCGAAAGATATAATTCTTCGCCTCCAAAAGTTTGGAATGGCCTTGCAATAGCAGACTTTAAAAGTCCTAAATCCCTAATCCCATTTATACCACCATAATCTTTAATTGAGCATTCATGCAAATAAAGAATGTCTTCTAAAGAAATCATTGCGCTAGCTTTAGTAATACGTTTCCGTATTGTTTTTTTATTTTTTCATAGTGCTGCGAAAGATTTACTTTTTCACTTTCAGATGCCGAAGACCTTTTTGCCAAGTATTCCAGTATTTCTAGCAGTGCTTTTTCATCTTCAAGTTTAGCAATTGCTTTTATTGCCGCCAGCTGCATTTCTGTTACACTCATTTTAAAAAATTTTATATCCTCGAATTTACTAAAATTTTTATTTCTCTGCCACATAAAACAAATCCAGGCAATCGTTGCCGGCTTCGGCAATAAAATAGTCGCTCATTTTAATACGGGCTACCATTTCATTATCCTTATTCAGCATGCTCTTCCTGTTCCAGCGGTTTAAAATATCATACGGGATCTGCAGGAACCAGCGGGGCAGGTTGTATTGAAGATTCAGTATATCAAAACGGGTGATCCTTTCTACCGCTTTTTTATTTGCAGCATAGTATTCCATTACCGTATCATCTCCATACACACCCAGGGTTTTAACTTCTTTAAAACGCTGCAGCAACAGGTCTTTCAATCCAGCTACGGTATATTCTCTTATATGCCAGGGATTACGGGTCAGCGACATTTTTTTATTGGGCGTAGTAACGATCAGCCTGCCGCCGGGCTTTAATACACGATGTATTTCCTTAACAAATAACCGGTCGTTTTTGATATGCTCAATTACCTGGAAGGTAATTACAAAGTCGAAAGCATCATCTGCAATACCCGAAAATGGCGGAATATTCATCTGCCTGAACTCAATATTGCTGTGGGTTTTTACAAGACCGGCTATATTTTCATTTTCAAACTTATCGATGGTTACAAACTTTGTTGCCTTTGAGGCGATCACTTCAATACCATAGCCGCTGCCGGTACCTATCTCCAATACCTTTCCCGAAACGATCCTGGCCGCCTCATCGTAGGCTAATAATGAGCGCTGAAAAACATAATTATCAGATGCGTCGACCTGCGAAACCCTCTCCGCTGTTTGTATTAGCTTCATTTACTCAAATCATTTTAATCCCTCAAAATTAACAGAATCGCTGGAATTATATATTTTTAGTGCACCTGCCCCGGCAGCATCATAAATCGTTATAAAACGATACTTTTACGCTAAAACCGGAAACATGCCTGTAGTAAGTATCCCGACAAGCTTCAATATATGTCTTGGGTTTGACGCCCCCAGGTTAGGACGCCGCATGCTTGCTTTGTTCATCGACATGCTGATACAATATTTATATATAATACTGATCGCCTATATGGTCAGCCACCTGCTGTATAGCGTTTCTGATTTCAATTTATGGGCCATCCAATTAGTAGTGATGTGCCCCGTTTTTTTATACCATATCATTTTAGAGATCGCCACTAACGGGCAAAGTGTAGGTAAAAAGATCATGAAGCTGCGCGTAGTGAGTATCAATGGCGGGCGGCCTTCTGTAAGCCAGTTACTGATACGCTGGCTATTGCGCATATCAGACTTATGGATCATTCTTTTATTGTACCTGCTGATTTACGTATTGGCCGGTGGTCACAATACCCAGGCCATAATGGCATTCCTTTTTGGCTTAGGCTTCCTGGTCACAGATATTATACTGGTCGCCAACTCTAAAAAAGCGCAACGTATCGGCGATATACTGGCACAAACCATTGTAATAAAAACCAATCATAAAGAAAGCCTTGAAAACACGGTATTCCGAGAGGTTGAAGCGGATTATATACCCGCCTTTCCCCAGGTGATGCGCATCAGCGACAGGGACCTGAACGTAATCAAGAAATTACTGGATGCCAATAAGAAAACAAAGGATTTTGAAGCAATTGCAGGCGCTGCAGAAAAAGTAAAGGCTTATTTGCAAATAGAGACACCTATGCAGCCAGATGAGTTCTTAGACCGGCTGCTGAAAGATTATAATTATTTGTCTGCTAAATAAATCCGGGAAAGACTTCGCCTGCCTACATACCCATTGTGCCGCCGGCAATGTTAGCTATAACAGCCAGCATCATAAATGAGGCCATCAAAAAAATAATGATCCCCCAGGTTTTAAAATAACCGGCAAGGCTTCGCAAAGCAACCTGCAGTTTAACACTATCGTTGTTTTGTAAAGCGGCTTTTGCAAGGGTAGCAAACCTGTATAAAAAGTAAAAGGCAAGTATCCCGATCAAAAAAGAAAAAAATACCGGGATATAGGTGGTGCTATTTGCAAATTGAATTGAAGCATTGTCAAAACCTTCCTTATTTGTTATAACCGGTTGGGAAGCAGGATTCACAAAAGCTGCAATGGTACCCATTAAAATGCCGGCGAGAGAAACCAGTGCCGCAATGCGGGCCGATTTAGCGGTATCTGCAATGGCTTTACAAACGTCGCCCGCTTCTTCCGGTATATGTTTGCCATCAAAATTTTCCATTTTCTAAAATATATTAATGAGCATATTGGATAGTAACTGAAAAAGCCCGAGAACGATAAGTACAATAAAAAAATTTCGAAGGTTCGTAAATCCCTGCACCAGCAGGGTATTGCTTTTTTGCCTTAGCCCCTGCTGCAACGCAGTAGCAGCACCATATAAATAATATAACAATAAAGCTGCCGTAAAAAACAATACAAAAAAAGCAGCAACCATTGCACCATAAACGCTATTGCCTTTTACAGGAAACAGTTCCGCAGCTTTTCTCAAAATCTGGGAGCCGCTGCCGATCATCAGGATCACAATAAACGCTCCCAGCGCAAATCCAATGACTGAAATCAGTTTTGTCCATTTGCTGATCTGTAAAATGCCGTCTTCAGACCGATCCAGCAGCTTATCTTCAAAAATGCTCTCTTCTTCCTGTTGCTCAAACATAAGTATTCATTAAGTCTGCAAAGGTACTGTTATTGCCTTACTAAACTTGTGATAAGGGGTAGTATGTATGGCGTTTTTTCCAGGTTAATCCAATTCATACCGGGCTGCCTTTTAAACCAGGTCATTTGTCTTTTCGCATATCGTCTTGTATTTTGTTTGATAAGATCCGTAGCGGTTTGCAGTAAAGTTTTTCCATCGAGATAGTCAAAGATTTCTTTATACCCCACGGTTTGCAGCGCATTCAGGCGCTTATAATCTGTTAAGCGCTCCACTTCGGCCACCAGTCCGGCCTGCATCATAACATCTGTCCGCGCATTGATGCGTTCGTATAAAACATCCCTGGGAAGCTCCAGTCCCACCTGAATAATATTAAACGGTCTGGGGTTCTTTTTCTGACTCCTGAAACTGATAATAGATCTTCCGGTTGCCTGTATCACTTCCAGGGCCCGCATCATTCGCTGGGGATTTTGCATTTCCCCGCTGGCAAAAAATAAGGGGTCCAGCTCCTGCAATTGTTGCTGCAGCCAGGCAATTCCTTTTTCTTTATATTGTATAATGATGTTGTCGCGGATAGTGGTATCTACCTGTGGAATTGCATCCATGCCTTCAATCAGCGCCTTTATATAAAGGCCGGTGCCTCCCGTAACAACAATTGTATCTTTTTCTTTGAATAATTCCTGCAGCAGATTAAGCGCATACGTATCGTACCAGGCTGCATTAATAGGTTCCTGTATGCTATGCGAAGCAATAAAATAATGAGGCACCTGCTGCAATTCCTGCGCCGATGGTCTGGCCACGCCAATATCCATTTCCTTATAACATTGGCGGCTGTCTGCAGACAGGATTACCGTATTAAAATACCTTGCAACTTCAATTGCATGGGCTGTTTTGCCTACTGCAGTAGGGCCCGCAATAACTATTACTGATTTGATATATGAAATTTGAGATTTGAGTTGAATGTGTATTTAGTCTTCCTCCTCCTGGTATTCGTCTGCAGCTTCCTCCACATCCATATCTTCACCTTCCTCGTTCTTTTCGTTAAATCCTTCGGCGCCACGGCTAAGGTCGTATTTCTCTTCAATATCCGCAAACTTATCCCCCAGCAGCCCCTTGGTTCCGTATTGTTTGGGGCCGATACCTTCGGTACGCACCACAGCCGGGTAATCTATGCGGCTATCCGCATCTTTCGCCACATTGATCAGTTCCAGCAAAAAATTCCACAGCTTATGAAAATCATAGGTATAGGTAAATCGCTGATTGGTATTTTTTATTTCGGAGCCAATTGTAGTTTCACCCATCAGCAGGGGTTCAACCTTGTATGACTTGTCGTATTTTTCAAGCGTTATTTCACGCCCCTGCTGCCAGTTATCGTTACTCCTGTAAAAGGTGGCCTGATGCTTATTGTCAAATTCGTACGCTTTTAAAATAGCTTCGTGCAATTGTAAAAAGGTTTGGGTATGCCTGATCACAACATCACGGTAAATGCTGTCATCCTCTTCAAAATATATCCTGAATTTAAAAATTGCCATAAGCCGAAGGTACAAAGTTTCTGTAAATTGTTGCTTATGTAAATGTATTCCGGGAAGCGCAAAAATGAAACGGTCTTAAAAGTTTCGTTCAACAACGCCGTCAGTTTCCGGCAAAAGTCTTTGGAGCGTTGCAAAAACCTTTTCAGCCCTTATCGTGTTCATATCGCTGGTTACCGGTGTATAATACCAAAAGGGCTGCTGTTTATTGGCCTTCCATTTTTTCAGAAATGGCAGGGCATAGATCGTTTTTGCATTTGCGGTTCCGGCCTCTTCGTAAGTAGTAAAGCGCGGATAATTATTACCCCCGGAAACAATTACTACCGGTGTGTTGCATGAAATGGCAAGATGGGCAGCCATTGAATCGTTACAAACAGCTACGGCCGCATTTTTCATCCAGCCAATTATTTCTGTCAGTGTTGTTTTACCGGTAATATTTACAGCGCCGGTGCTTTTTTCTATATCTGCGGCTAAGGCTGCATCCGCCGTACTGCCGGCAATCACAGCTTTTGCCAGGCCCTCCTCTTTAACAAATTGTATCAGCCTGATCCATTGACCTGAGGGCCAGCGCCTGCTTTTATGAGCAGCACCTATACACAATAAGATATAGGGACCTTCCATAGGCGGTTTCAAAAATGTTTGTTGTATTTCAGGACGACACATATTCAGTTCAATTCCGGTACTCCATGCTGCAAATGCCTTGTTGAAATCAAATTCATGTAAAACCAAGTCATTTTTAAATAAGTGTTGGTAGTGTTGATCGGAGGGCCTGTTTATTGCCCGGCTTTTAAAAGTGTTTTCAGCCGCGTAAGTATCAGGAGCGGCGGTTGCCAGCATACAAATATCATCCAGCAAAAGGGGCCTGGTTCTGGAGGGGTTGATCACTGCGTCATACCGCCCGTTGCGTAATTGTTGCCATAATTTATTCCTGTAGCCGGCATCACTGAAGTAATTTTTCTTATCAACCCATATCGCCTTATCAGCAAAGGATTGATCCAGCAAATCGAACAATGGCTTTACAGCAACATTTCCTAAAAAGGTAATTTCATATCCTTTCCATACAGGAGATTGTTTATACGCCGGTAAAAAATTCCTAAATAATAAATAATCACCTATATCATCGGGGCGTATCAGCAACAGTCTTTTTATCTCCTTTTCCCCGTTGGACTTTGGCTGATTTTCTGCCAAACGCTTCCAATCCGAAAAAGTTTTTTTCAGGCGCTTTTCCGTTTTTGCATTTTGAATTTTGCGAAGTATGACTGAAATATTCCGGATCATTACGAACAAAAATCGGGATATGTTATTATATCCTGAAAAGAAAAAATCCCCGCGTGGAAACGTGGGGGTTAAACCAAAACTAACTGCTTATGAGAAAAACTTGCTTATTGTACTTCTGATAGTTTGGACGACAAACGAAATCCTGTCCTGCGGCTCCGCAGCACTATTAATAATTTTTTAACAAGGGCTACCCCATCAGCTCTTTCATTAATTGCCCGAACCGGGATTTCAAATCTGCCAGCTCTTCCTCAACAACAGCCAGCCGTTGCTCAAGATTGCTATCGGAAATAACCGGCGTGCCGGGAGATTCATTCCTGTAAGCGTCCATCACAGTTTCGTCGCCAAATAAATGTATGTAACGCGCTTCTTTCTGGCCCGGTTGCCGGTCTGTCTGGCGGACATAAGGTGTTTCAGCTGTCGCTAATTTTTCTAATACTGCCAGCACTTCTGCCAGATCATCAAATTCATATAACCGGCCCGAACTGTTGTTAATTTCTCCCGGCGTAAGAGGACCTCTCAAAAACAGTAAACACAATACAGCCAATTCGTCGGGAGTAAACTCATAATTAAGCGCAATAGTGTGCCGGTATTTTATCACCCTGCTGCTACCGCCGGTTACCGTTGCAATAAGATTTTTTCGTTTCAACCGGTCAAGGGTAAGCGCCACCGTCTGTTCATCATAATTAACAACAGGGTGCCGGGATGTTTTTTGATTGCAGGCAGCCGTTAACCCATTCAGCGTCATTGGGTAATATTCAGGCGTCGCTTTTGATTTTTCCATCAGGGCGCCCAGCACTCTTATTTCTTCGCTATCCAGAACAGGTAAATTTTTTGATTCCATTTTATACTATTGATAAGCAGTAAAAATACAATTAAAAATCCCCGCGTGGAAACGTGGGGATCTAAACCAAAACTAACTGCTTATGAGAAAAACTTGCTTATTGTACTTCTATATCTTTTGACGCTGTTTTGTGACCATCCTTGTGTACCGGGTACACTATTAATATTTTTTTAACATTGCGCAGTTGCAAAGCCTTGCTGAGCATATTTCAATAAACTAATTATCAATAAGAGAAACGTACATGAAATTTTTCATTCATAAATGACACAAAGAATGAATGAAAAATTTTTATGGAAGTTCCCCATGGCCTAAAACAATAATAAATATTCATGGGAATTAAAAAAATTTAATCGGCTTTGCCAACGCTGCTGGCTTCCTGCACATCGGAAGTAACATTGGGGCTGCCCTTGTATTTTACGGTACTGGCTTCCGATGCATCTATTTTTAAGGAAACGCTGCTGAATACATGTATGGTACTGACCTCCGATGCATGAGCCTCCCCGTTTTCGGCTTTCAGGTTGTATGCGTTTATAGTGGAAGCCTCAGAAGCCTGTGCTTTTATATCCCGGCTTTCCCCCTCAACGGTAAGGGTGCTGGCTTCGGAAGCCTTCATTTCAACGACCGGCGCTCTGACTGATAAATTACCGGATGAAGCTTCAGACAGATCAATACTTAACTTTTTGTCCTGGGAAAATTTACCATCGGTCCTGAGATCGGAGGCACTTCCCACTTCAATTTTATCCAGGGAAGGGACGGAAATATACACTTTAACGTTGTTGGTAGGATTTAAGTTGATATCATTGCGGTACTTTATCACCAGGTTTCCATTTTCTATATTCACATTAATATATTGCTGCAGGTTTTCATCTGTAGTTACTTTTACAGAAACAGCCGGGTCCTGCCTGACGATCACTTCCATATTATCCTCTATATCTACTGAAGAAAAATCTTTCAGATCGAACGACCTGGTAGTAACGTTCCCGTTGCCCCTGATTCTTTCCCTGTCAATAATATTACAGGAACCAAATACCAGGATCATCATTATTAAAATGCTTAAACACTTCATAATATATTTTTTATAAATTATTAAATATCAAAATCAAAAATCTTAAATATCAAATTGTATTACCTTCGCCGCATTATGACAGAAAGAATACTTATTCTGGATTTCGGATCTCAATATACCCAACTGATTGCCCGGGCAGTAAGAGAAGCAAATGTTTACTGTGAAATCATCCCCTACTCAAAACCTTTTGAAATCGATGGCAATTTAAAAGGAATTATTCTTTCAGGCTCACCGTTTTCGGTAAATGACCAAAATGCTCCTGTTATTGGCATAAAAGACATTATCAAAAAGCTCCCTGTATTAGGTATTTGCTATGGGGCGCAGTTAACGGCAAAAACGTATGGCGGCCGCGTAGAAAAAAGCAGCAAAAGAGAATACGGCCGTGCCTCTATGTCTGTTAAAGATGAAAAAGATGTCCTGCTGCTGCAGGTAAGCCCCAAAAGCCAGGTATGGATGAGCCATGGAGACAGTATTCTTGAATTACCTGCAGGCTTCGAGGTATTGGCCACTACCGAAAGCATCCCGGTAGCTGCTTTTAAATATGCGGATGCGCACCCTTTGTACGGTTTGCAGTTTCACCCCGAAGTGTATCACAGCACAGAAGGGAAACAAATACTTAAAAATTTCCTCGTTAATATCTGTGGCTGCTCGCAGGACTGGACGCCTGCGCATTTTATAACAGACACGGTAGCCGCGCTAAAAAAGCAAATCGGCGACCGCCAGGTAATTATGGCGCTTAGCGGAGGGGTAGACAGCACTGTGGCGGCAACCCTGATCCATAAAGCAATCGGCGACAGGCTGCATGGCATATTTGTAGATAATGGCGTACTGCGGAAAAATGAATTTGAAGAGGTGCTGGATGTTTACAGCCAACTGGGGTTAAACGTAAAAGGAGTGAATGCCAGCCAGACTTTTTACGAAGAATTAAAAGATCATCCCGAACCTGAAGCCAAACGCAAAATAATCGGCAGGTTATTTATTGAAGTTTTTCAACAGGAGGCAGGCAAATTGGAAAATATTGAACTGCTGGGACAGGGTACTATTTACCCTGATGTGATTGAAAGCGTTTCAGTACACGGCCCCTCGGTAACTATTAAATCGCACCATAATGTAGGCGGATTGCCTGCAACCATGAAAATGGAGCTGGTGGAACCGCTTCGTTATTTATTTAAAGATGAGGTAAGAAAAGTAGGCCGCGAGCTGGGCATTCCATCCAACCTGATCGACCGCCACCCCTTTCCGGGACCAGGCTTAGCCATCAGGATTTTAGGAGCAGTAACGGAAGAGAAAGTAAAACTGCTGCAGGAAGCAGATCATATCTATACAAACGCGCTTAAAGAAACAGGCCTTTATGCTACTGTATGGCAGGCAGGCACCATTTTGTTACCGGTAAAAAGCGTGGGTGTGATGGGTGATGAGCGCACTTACGAGTTCACCGTTGCACTGCGGGCAGTGACCAGCGTGGATGGCATGACTGCAGACTGGGCACACCTGCCGTACGATTTCCTGGCGGATGTAAGCAACGAGATCATTAATAACGTTCGGGGCATTAACAGGGTTGTTTATGATATCAGCAGCAAGCCTCCGGCTACGATTGAGTGGGAATAGGGATGTGAGTGCACAGCAGGAAGTAACAGGAAGTAATCAATAGACTATTTGGACGATCGGCTATAAGCTATTAACCCTGAACCAAATCAGGAATGATATTTGCTGATAATTGTCCGTTCAGAAAAAACACAAAATATGAAGCTATATAGTTTGCTGTTAACCTGCTTTTTATCTCTTGCTGCGCTCTGCCAAAACGACCAGACGATACCTGGCGCAAGGCACAAGATGGCTGTTTTTACACCTTTATATCTCGACCAGGCTTTTGACGCCAACGGCAACTATCAATACACCGGTCAATCATTTCCCAAAAGCTCCATAGCCGGACTGGAGTTTTATCATGGCGCTTCAATGGCTGCCGACTCGCTTAACAAACTGAATATTCCGCTGGATATTTATATTTATGACTCTAAATCGGCCAATGAAAGCCTTGAGCAACAGTTCAGCAAATGTGCCGCTGATGGTGTGGAATTAATATTAGCAAATTGTTCTCTTGCCGATATTGCCACGCTGGCCAGGCTTGGGGCAGATAAGAAAATTACTGTAATTAACGCCACGGTGCCCAACGACGCCAATACCACGGATAATCCTTTTTTTGTGGTCATCAACGCAACTATACAAACCCAGCTGGAAGGTTTATACACTTATATTAAAACAAATTATTCCGGGAAACCTATAACAGTCATTACACGTAAACAACAGGCGGAAAACTTTATACGCTCGGTTATAGAAACACTTAACAAACATTATAATAATGCTTTAAATATTAAATACCGCGAGGTAAATGATGATATTGCATTAAATGCGCTGGGCACTACTACACAGCCGGGCGAAGCAGGTATATTTATTGTGGGTTCCTTTGATACCGACTTTGGCAGCAAGGTATTAAAGCAGTTTTCCACGGCGGCTAAAAACCATTCTTCCTTAATAATAATAGGGATGCCTACCTGGGAAAACATTAGCCTTAAAAAACCTGAATATAAAGGCGTCGAAATTGTTTACAGCACTCCTTTTTATAACTCGGGGAACGATGGCACCAGCCGTTCGATAGCGAACTATTACAGCAAAAAAATGTATGCGGCACCCAGCGATTTAGTGTACCGGGCGTATGGATTAACTTACAGGTTCGGAAACCTGCTTAACCGCTATGGAAAAGACATCAATAATCACCTGGCAGGCACGGAATACCGTACCTTTTACGACCTGAATATACAGCCCGTATACGCTGACGGCAAGATCAGCCATTATGAAAATAAAAAGCTGTACTATCTGAAATACTTTAACGGGGTGCTAAAAAGCGTAAATTAAAGCTTGCTTTTTAAGTCGTCGAGCATCATTTTTTGTGAAGCAATGATCTTTTCCTGCGTTTGCTGCCTTGCTTTATTTTTTTCGATTTTTTCTTCAAGGCCCTTCTGCTCATTTTGCAGTTCTTTTAATTTGGTCTCTTCCTCAATCAGGAGTGCCTCCTGTTTTTTGATCTGCATTACATTATGGCTGCGTTTTACATCAGCCGTCATATCTTCCAGAAAGGATTTACCGTTTCGGCTCAGCGAGCTGATATCATCTATGTTCCCGCTTCCCTGCATGACCATGTAAACGGTAGTTTTTTCCGATCCCTTTTTTCCACTCTCATCTATTTTAAAGGAATAATCGAGCATGTTACGGCTTACTTCATTGATCACTACATTTGAATACAATAAGAAGCCTTTATTCCGGTGCCCTTTTAGTCTCTTATCTGCAAATTTTGCGTTTAAAGCATTTACAACAACTTCTTCCGGGTAATTATATACCATAATAATCGCAGGCTCTTCTGTTTTGCCATATTTTACTTTACCTTCGTATGCTTGAGCAGTTACTTTCAGAGAGAATAAGCCCAGTCCTAAAATAATTGCCGATTGTTTAAACATAAATTCTTATTTGGGTTATATAAATTGAACCGGTGCAAAGGTATATTAACTCCCCGTTTTATTTTAAGTACTTTAAATTTGTACGAATAATTTTTTACCATTGAGCGGCATTAAAAAACTGGCAGGACAAACTATTTGGTATGGCGTTAGCTCTATAGCGGCAAGATTTATTAACTACCTCCTTACTCCCTATCTGATTCTCAAACTGGGGAAAGTATGGTATGGGGAGCAATCGCTGATCTATTCTTACATACCATTTATGAATGTAATATTTACTTATGGGATGGAAACCGCATTTTTCAGGTTTACACAAATAAGGGATAAAAAGGCTGTTTTTAATACCTCAAGCATTTCTTTACTTTTTTCGTCGCTGATGCTTTGCATGTTGCTGATCGGGTTTCATGTACCGTTGGCCAGGCTGCTGATGGTAGAGCAGCACCCGGAGTACATTTTGCTCGCCTCTGCCATTATATTTTTTGATGCCCTGAGTACCATTCCTTTTGCAAAGCTGAGGCTGGATGGCAAACCACGAAAATTTGCGTTCATTAAAGTTTTCGGCATTTTGCTGAATATGGGAAGTCTTTATTTTTTATTAAGTATCTGCCCGGGTATTGCTCAAAAGGATCCTAAAGGGCTGATCGCTTTTTTGTATAATAAGGATTGGCTGGTAGGCTATGTTTTTGTAGCCAATCTTGTGCAGAGTATTATAACCCTTTTACTGCTATCAAAAGAATTTTTCGGCTTCCGTTTCAAATTTGATAAAATTATATGGCGGCAGCTGGTCTTATATGGTTTACCCATCATGATTGCCGGGTTTGCCGGAATGATCAATGAAACTTTTGACAGGATCATGCTGGGCTGGTGGGCGCCTGTTCACTCAGAAACAGCAGCCAAAGCAGAAGTCGGTATTTATTCGGCCTGTTATAAATTATCATTACTGATCAGCCTTTCCGTACAGGCTTTCAGAATGGGCGCCGAACCTTTTTTCTTTAAACAATCAACAAGCGAGAACGCTCCACGTACTTATGCAAGGGTAATGAAATTCTTTGTCATTACAGTATGCCTGATGTTTTTGTTCGTAATGCTGTATCTGGATATCTGGAAATATTTCATCACCGACCATACCATGTGGGTAGGGTTAAAAGTGGTGCCCGTGCTTTTACTTGCCAATATGTTTTTAGGTATCTATTATAACCTGAGCATCTGGTACAAGCTGGGTAATAAAACCATTGCGGGCGCCTATATTACCATAATCGGGGCGGTAGTTACACTTTTGATCAACTACCTCTTTATTCCCCGTTACAGCTATGTGGCCTGCGCCTGGGCAACCTTTTTTTGCTATGGTATTATGATGGTGGTATCTTATGTATGGGGACAAAAGAATTATAAGATCCCTTATGCCACCGGAAAGCTTGGCGCTTATATTATCATTGCAATATGCTGCTACGTATTGCAGTATTATATAAAATCCCATTTCCCTTCAGTATGGGTAGGCTATACAACGGGCACATTGATGCTGCTATTATACTTTCTTTTTATTTTGAATATAGAAAAAAAAGAATTTTTGCAGCTGCCTGTTATGGGCAGGCTTCTAAAAAAACAGTCCCTTAAAACCGGAGAAGATTAGTACACAGCAGTTGCCCGGTATCTGCAGAACCTTAATAAGGCAAAAGGATTCACAACCAGAAGCCGCTCTTATAAAAATCCTGAAGAAAGAAGTGAAACAGTAAGCGTGCAGGTTACGAAAGTAAATTTTGCCTTAATAAAAATTCCAGTTGTTCATTGGTTGTCATCAGTTTTTCCGTTAACTCCTCTTTATTTTTGCTGATCGAATAAATTTCGAGTGCGCTTTCGATGGTAGACCTGAGCTCTTCCTCTACCCAGGGTTTCTGCACGTATTTGTATACGGACCCCCGGTTAATTGCATCAACAACAGCATTAATGTCTGTGTAGCCTGTAAGTAATATTCTGGGAATGGCAGGAAAATCCTTAATTATTGACTCCAGGAATTCGACCCCGCTTATGCCCGGCATTCGCTGGTCTGTAATAACTACATGTATTTCATTTTCCTGAAGGATCTTTTTACCTTCTTCGCCGGATAAGGCCGTGAATATATTATAGGACCTTCTAAATACGGCTCTGAATGAATTTAGATTATGAATCTCATCATCCACATATAAAATGTTATAAAAATCGTTTTCCTTTGGCATAAAAAATTAATATTGTTAAAATTCTGTTCTATATTTATGTTTTTTCATGACAACCCTGACAAAAAATTAAACCAATGCCTTTGCAGCCCCAGGTATCCGATCATACAAATATTTACCAACCGGAATTTTACCGGTTATCCCATGCTAACGAAGAAGCGTTGTTTAGCGGACTTTTAAAGGGCAACCCCTCTATACAAATATACGATAGAATTGAAAGCCAATTAACTGAACTTATAAGAATTAATCATCCGGAAAGGCGTTTTTCAAAAGAGGAGCTTGCCGCGCTGCAGCAGCAATATATTATTGATGGCAGCTATGACAAGTTTGGCGTATGGGTCCATTATCCGTGGTCTCAGAAAGTAGTTCACTTACTGGACGAGGAAGATTTTATAAAAGTGCGCACCAATCGCAACCAATATAAAATCACTCCGGAAGAGTTGCAATTACTGCGTTCCAAGAAAATTGGCATCATTGGATTGTCGGTTGGGCAATCCATTGCGCTGACCATTGCAACCGAAAGGATCTGCGGAGCGCTTCACCTGGCTGACTTTGACAATATTGAGCTGAGCAATCTGAACAGGCTGAGCAATGCTAATGTATTTGAACTGGGCGCTTTAAAAGTAATAGTAACTGCCCGGAAAATTGCTGAGCTGGACCCTTTTCTTAAGGTCACCTGCTGGACGGAGGGACTAACCGAAAGCAACATCGATGGCTTTTTAGGCGAAGGATCTTCAAAACTGGATATACTGGTTGAAGAATGCGACAGCATTGACATCAAAATACTGAGCAGGGTAAAGGCACGGGAAAAGAAAATCCCGGTAGTAATGGACACGAACGATAAAGGCATGCTGGACATTGAAAGGTTCGATCTGGAACCTAAGAGGCCTGTATTACATGGCAGGATAAAGGAGCTGGAAACTATGGAAACAACCACGCTGCTGCAAAAGTTAAAGGGCCTGACCATTGAAGAAAAGGTTGGCTATGTGGCCCAGATGATCGGTATGGAAAATATTTCTGAAGAAATGAAGCGCTCTTTACCTGAAATGAATAAAACCATTATTGGCTGGCCACAGCTATCTTCGGCTGTAACGCTGGGCGCGGCTATGGTAACAGATATTTGCCGTAGAATTGCTTTAGAGAAAAGTAATGTTTCAGGTAGATATTTTATAGATTTTAACGAATTAGTTAACTGATAATTAGCCGATCAAAAAAATATGATTCGAATCAGGGCATTTAAGGCGCCAAATGACGAGGAAACCTGCAAAAAATTTATTGCAGGGCACCGAAGAATTTTGGAAATGTACTACGGTATCATTAAAATCACATCGGATAATACGGAATGGACGGAAGACCCTTATTGCATAGTAATCGTAGCAGAAGATACAGAAAGCGGAAAAGTATACGGCGGTGCCAGAGTTCAGTTAGCCGGGGGAAAACACAAACTCCCTCTTGAATCTGCAATTTCCAAGTATGATAAAGGCGTCTTTAATGAGGTAAATCAAAGCTATGATGAAGGGGGCACCTGTGAAATATGTGGGTTATGGAATTCAAAAGAAATTGCAGGCATGGGAATAGGCAGTCGCATACTATCAATGGTAGGTGTGGGCATTAGCGATCAGTTAAACGTTAAAAGCATCTATGCGTTATGCGCACCCGGCACCTTAAAAATCACTTATAGAATGGGGTTCACCATTGTAAAATCATTAGGAAACGAAGGCACCTTTCTCTATCCCAAAGACAATTTTGTGGCAACGATAATGAGGTTAAATAATATTTACGACCTTAGCTTCGCTTCAGACGATGAAAGAGAAAGGATTTTATTCTACCGAAATAATATATATGGAAAATCTACAGAGAGAGGGCCTAAAGGCACTTATGAAGTGGTTTTTGATTTGAAAGTATAATATCTATATACACAATTTATTGCATATAAAAGTATGATATTACTAAAAAAACTAAGGAAAATACATCTTTTTCCTTTATTACTGCTACTATCTTCAGAAGCGATAAGTAATTCAAACACTATTTACAAAAACGGTATTATTCCAATCACTAATTATGAAGTGCTGCAAGATACAAGCGGCAGACTGGGGATACAGCAAATAACACAGCTGCCCTTTAAGATCAAAGAACATTCCGGATTTACAGATCATGGAATGATCTGGTTTAAATTTAACATACAAAACAATTCAAACTTTGATACCCTCCTGCTTGAAATTAAAAATCCTGTATTAGAAGATGTCACTTTTTATACTGTTGTTAATAATAACATAATATCTGAATTATCTTCCGGCATAAAGCACCCCTTTTCAAAGCGTACTTATAAAGTGACGGGTTTATTATATCCTGTAAAAGTGACGGCAGGGCAAACGGCTACAATATACGTAAGAATAAAGTCTGTTTCTTCGATAGATGCCCCTCTGTACCTGGGTAACACAAGAGAGATATTCGGCCGAACGTTTAACGATTTTCTATTAATAGGTATTTATTGTGGCATTATATTCATCATGTTCTTTTATAACATGTTTGTTTATTTTAGTGTTAAAGACAAAAGTTACCTCTACTATATTATTTACATTTTTGCGGTAGGCGTTACTCAATTTATCTTGAATGGGTATGCCTATATGTATTTATGGCCGAATAATCCCTGGCTTGCTGTAAACAGCATCAATTTGTGTGGAATTTTTTCAGGCGTAATGACGCTGGCATTTACCCGTAATTTTCTTAATACCCAAAAAATTGTTCCTACACTTCATAAAATTTTAGGGCTACTGATTCTGACAGATCTGCTTACGATTTTCATTACACTGTTTATAGACAGATTGCTGGCATTAAATATAATCAACATGGTGGCCTTAACAGGTTCCTGTTTTACCATTTATTGCGCCTTTATTGTGTCGAAAAAAAATTTCAGACCAGCCAGATTCTTTCTCGGTGCGTTTTCAGTTTTTCTTGTCGCGGTAATCATTTATGTAATGCGTACAAAAGGTTATATTGAATACAATAGCATTACAGAAAGAATTCTGGAAATAGGATCTACGCTGCAAATTATGCTTTTGTCCTTTGCCCTCGCTGATAAAATTAACACTTATCGCAAAGAACAAAACCTTGCCCGCAGGGAAGCGCTAAGAATTTCGAAAGAAAATGAACGCCTGGTTCGGGATCAGAATATTATTTTAGAAAAGCAGGTGCATGAACGCACACAGGAACTGGAAGCCGCCAACCATACTTTGAGCAATACGCTCACACAGCTGAAAGAAACTCAAAGCAAACTGGTTGAGTCGGAAAAGATGGTATCGCTGGGACAGCTGACAGCCGGCATCGCTCATGAAATCAACAATCCCATCAATTTTGTAGTATCCAACGTAAAACCCCTGGAGCTGGACATTAATGATCTGCTCAGTATTATTCAGCAGTACGAAAAAATTGATACCAGTCGGAATGTAGACGAACAGATACAGGAAATCGATCTTTTCAAAAAGCAGATCGATATTAATTATATCAATGAAGAAATTGGCATCTTACTATCAGGCATTAAAGACGGCGCCAACCGAACTGCAGAAATTGTAAGCAATCTTAAAAACTTTGCGCGTGTGGATGAGGCCAATGCCAAACAGGTCGATATTAATGAAGGCATCGAATCTACGCTGATGCTGGTTAAAAATATTTTTCCAAAAGATTTTATACTGAAAAAAGAATACGGCGATCTGCCTAAAGTAGAATGTATCCCGGGAAAAATAAACCAGGTGTTCATGAATATCATTACGAACGCCATTCAGGCCATTGAAGAAAGGCAGGCCGAATCTGCCGGAACAGGGGAATTAATTATCAAAACATATATACAGGATACTGATGTTAAAATTTCGATCACGGATAATGGAAAGGGAATGGACAAAACCGTTCAGGAAAAAATCTTCGAGCCCTTTTTTACCACAAAGCCCGTGGGCCAAGGTACCGGCCTCGGTATGTCCATTGTTAAGGGAATTATAGACAGCCATAGCGGCCTGGTAGATGTAAAATCAATTTTAGGGATCGGTACAGAATTTATCATAACTTTACCGCTAAAATTTACAGCCCCCCTTTCCTAATGCTATAGCATGACAACTATTAAAGTTTTATATATAGACGATGAGGAAAATAACCTTAATTCTTTTAAGGCCAATTTCAGAAGGTTATATGAAATATATACCGCTAAGTCTGCCGATATTGCAATGGATATCCTGTCCCAGACGGAGATCCATGTAATTCTTTCGGACCAGCGCATGCCCGACATTACAGGAGTTGAATTTTTCAAGAAAATTAAAAAGCTTTACCCAAACCCGATAAGAATCCTTATAACCGGTTATACCGATATCAATGCGCTGGCAGACGCTATCAATGAAGGGGATATTTACAGGTATATTAATAAACCCTGGAACGAGCTCGAATTAAATAACAGCATACAAAATGCTTATGATGTTTACAGAACGCGGCTCGACCTGAAAGAAAAATTAGTAGAACTACAGAAAACCAACGACGAACTAAACCGCTTTATTTACAGTATTTCACATGAACTGAGGGCCCCTCTTGCTTCGGCGCTGGGCGTAATTAACCTGGCCAAACTGGATCATGTTTATGAAATATCAGAAAAGAATTCAGAGTACTGGAGTTTGATCGAAGAATGCTGCAGCAGGCTTGACTATAACATCACAAGCACCTTACAATATTATAAAAACGGCCGCCATCAAACTGTTAAAGAAGATGTTGATTTCCGCAAGCTGATCGACGACCTGATCGCCATGCATAAACTGGCAAATAATGTAAAAGACAATATCCGGTTTGATATAAATATCGATCAGAAAGAAAATTTCGCGGGGGATGTTTTTCGTATTGAGATCGTACTGGGAAACCTGATCTCCAATGCTATCAAATATCAGCGGCCTGAAGAAGCAAATAAATACATTAAAATCGATGTCAAAGTATCGGTAATTGATGTTGTAATAAATATTATTGACAATGGTGTGGGTATATTAAACGAGCACCTGAATAAAATTTTTAACCAGTTTTTTAGAGTTCAGAATCAACGGGGTACCGGCCTGGGTTTGTTCATCGTTCGCGAAGCCCTTAATAAAATCAACGGTAAGATTTCAGTAGAATCTGCCGTGAACAGCGGCACACGGTTCACGCTTCGTATCCCGAACGAAATCTAAGCGTTATTTTGAATAGTATAAAAATGTCTTCGATTCTCTTAAAACCTAATCTGCTGATTATCGTTGATGATAGTTCCTTCGATCTGAAAATCAATTCAGCGATCGCCGGCCATACCAGGCTTTTTAAACAAATACTCTGCTTCCAGTCGGCAGAGGCCGCACTAGATTTTCTCAGCGAAAACCTGAACAATCCCAACATTTATCCGCATTTAATTTTACTGGACATCTATATGCCAGAAATGAATGGATTTGAATTTATCGACCAGTATAAAAAATTTCCAGATTCCCTGAAAGAAAAAAGCCGGATCACGATGCTTTCCTCATCAGATGATCTTTCTGATGTAACCCGGGCAAAAGCAAACAAGCTGGTTTCCAAAGTTTTAAGAAAACCATTACAAATCGAAGAACTGAAAAACTTCGTGTCGCTGCATTACCAGATATAAGCATATATAAACCTTGTTTGAAAGGGACCCACATAGATTTAGAAAAAATAAAATTTGCAACATTGTTGCTTTTTTATATTTTTGTGCTGAAATGAAGTTTAAGATTAATTGGGATGCAATAGGCATCACTACTTCCGTTTTGTGTGCCATTCATTGTGCCATCCTACCGCTGTTTTTGGCAGCGCTTCCTTTGTTTGGAATCAATATTATAGAGAATATGGCATTTGAGATAGGGATGATTGCACTGGCATTTGTGGTGGGTTGCTATGCATTATGGCATGGCTATAAATGGCATCACCATAGCAAACTTCCTTTAAGTTTATTTTGCACCGGTATTATTTGCCTGGTTTTAAAGCAGGTTTTTCTTCAATACCATATTATTTTGCTGATCCCCGCAGTGCTTTTTATAGTAGGCGCGCACATTTTAAACTACCGGTTTTGCCGGCAGCACAACCATGCGCACAGTAATGATTGCAGTCATGATCACTATTAATTAATGTATTTTCGGTAAAATATTTTATGAAATTACTGTATGCGGTTTTACTGTTATTAACAAGTGCAGGCAGTATAGCTGCCCAGTCAAAAAACGAAAAGGAAATAAAGGCAGTACTGGCAAAGCAAACAACTGCATGGAACAACGGTGATATTGACACGTTCATGGAAACCTACTGGAAAAATGATTCCCTGCTTTTTATAGGTAAAAAAGGGGTAACCTATGGCTGGCAACCCACTTTAGAGAACTATAAAAAATCCTATCCCGATAAAGCGGCAATGGGTACCCTGCATTTTACAATAATAAAGATATCGGCACTATCGCCTGTATATTACAATGTGGTAGGAAAGTGGCATCTGATAAGAGCGATCGGCGATCTGGAAGGGCATTATACCCTGTTATTAAAGAAAATTGATGGCAAATGGGTCATTATCCAGGACCACTCGAGTTAGATTTTATTGAACTTGTTTAAACTTCAATCAAAATGTTCTTTTTGAATAAAACACAACGATTTAACGGCACAATGTTGTGCTTTCACTGCGACACCGGTGCCGTTGTGGTTGCTTTCACGATCTATTGGTTCAGGTTTTAAAAGGTTAAACAAGTTCATTATTTAATTTCCTCAAAATCAATATACTCTCCTAATTTTTCTTTTGGAGCAGCTGTTGGAGCGGCAGCGCTTTCGTTTTGAGAATGAGACTCCCGGGCCATATTTTTAAATTGCTTTTTCAGATGGACAGTTGTTTTATAAACGGGCAACACTACCTTCACAAAAACATTGTAAAAAAACCACACAAAAATAAAGAGTAAAAAGTAGCCTATAACGCTCATGATAAATATTTTCTGTTTATTAAGGGTAACGAACAAAAAAGATAAATGTTTTAGCCCTCGCTACCTATCTATAATAAATTAAAGTTAATTCATTTTTTTTAAGCAAAAAATCTTAACTTTGCGCAAGATTTTGAGATAAGGGAACGGCGGCGTTCCCTTATTTATTATTAGTATTGATTAATGGAAGTTATTATTCAACAAGTTAAGGAACACTTGGAGGAGCTTTTAAAAGAGTTCCCCCGGCACTTTTTAGTTGATATTAAAATTAAGCCTACCAATAATATCAAAGTGTTTATGGATGGGGATGCAGGAGTAGGTATCGATGATCTGGTAAAATATAACCGGGCACTATATAAAAAACTGGAAGAGGACGGCCTGTTTCCCGAAGGGGATTTTTCGCTGGAAGTTTCATCAGCAGGGCTGGAAGCGCCCTTAAAAATGCAGCGCCAGTATCTGAAAAATATCGGCCGGTTTGTAGAAGTTGTTACAAATGACGGGCAAAAACTGGAAGGAAAGCTGGAACAGGCAAACGATTCTGAGATCATTGTGGAAGAAACAAAAGGAAAAGGTAAAAAAGCAGCGTTAATAAAGCATACCATACCCGTTAATAATATAAAATCTACTCATATTCAAATTAAATTTTAAAACAGGTACTTTTCTTTTATCAAAAACAGGAAAATACCCAAAAGCTTAAATTATGAATTGCTATGGCAAGTATTAATCTTATAGAAGCGTTCCAGGAGTTTAAAGACGCTGAAAATATTGACAGGCCCACAATGATGAAAGTAGTGGAAGATGTGTTCAAAACATTACTGCGTAAAAAATACGGCAGTGATGAAAATTTTGATGTAATTGTAAACGCCGAAAAGGGGGACCTTGAAATTGTAAGACACAGGGTAATTGTTGAGGATGGCGAGGTAGAAGACCCCCTGGCCCAGGTTGCCTATTCTGAAGCGGTTAAGCTGGAACCCGATTATGAGGTAGGTGAAGAGCTTTACGAAGAAATAGATCTTATTGATTTCGGGCGCCGTGCAATACTCGCCGCCAAGCAAACTCTGGCAGGCCGTATCAGCGATCTGAAAAAGAATGTACTTGCCAAAAAATATGAAGACAGGATTGGCGAGATTATCAGTGCAGAGGTGTACCAGGTGTGGAAAAAAGAGATCCTTTTGCTGGATGAGGAAGGGAATGAATTGATCTTGCCCAAAAGCGAGCAAATTCCGCAGGATTACTTTAAAAAAGGAGAAAACATCCGTGCAGTGGTAACCCGTGTCGATCTCAAGAACAATAACCCGGTCATTATTTTATCAAGAACGGCCCCGGAGTTTCTTGCAAAATTGCTGGAAATAGAAGTACCTGAAATTTTTGATGGCCTGATCATTATCAAAAAGATCGTACGTGAACCCGGCGAAAGAGCCAAGGTAGCGGTTGAATCTTATGACGACAGGATTGACCCTGTAGGTGCCTGTGTGGGTATGAAAGGCAGCCGTATTCACGGGATTGTAAGAGAATTAAAAAATGAAAATATTGATGTAATTAACTGGACCGGCAATATGCAGCTGCTGATTCAACGCTCCCTCACACCGGCTAAGATAACCAGTATGAGCGTTGATAATGAAGGAAAGCATGCAAGCATCTTTCTGAAACCGGATCAGGTGTCCCTGGCGATAGGCAAACGGGGCGCTAATATTAAACTGGCTTCCGAACTTACAGGTTATGAGCTGGATGTATACAGGGATACTGAAGAGGAGGAGGAGTTTGATGTGGATCTTGAAGAGTTTAGCGATGAAATTGACGAGTGGGTTATTGATGCTTTAAAACGCATTGGATGTGATACCGCGCGCAGTGTAATGAGAATATCTCCTTCAGAATTGGAAAAAAGAGCGGACCTTGAGAAAGAAACAGTTGAAGACGTAAGAAGAATATTGCAGGAAGAGTTAGAAAGAGAATAATGATACCGTATCAAAAGTAATGCAGGCCTTACGAAGGCAATTTGATGTACCCTCAGGTATATTTGTGCAGACTGGTAAATTAAAAGAGCCTTGACAGCAAGGCAAGAGAGAATTTTATATATGTCAGAAATTAAACTTCCAAGATTATTACAGGCAGCGAAAGAATTTAACGTTGGACAGGATACGCTGGTTGATTTTCTTGTTGGAAAGGGGTTTTCAAAGGACGACCTGAAGCCATCCACAAAGCTCAGCGAATCCATGTACCTGGCCCTGCAGCAAGGTTTTCAAAGTGATAAAGCCGCAAAGTTGAAAAGCAATCAGGTCGATCTCCCGAAAGGGATCGGAAATGAGGCTAAAAAACGCAAGGAAGAGGAAGAAGAATTACAGAAAAAAGATACGGTAAAAGCAGATGTAATACCCGCAGAGCCGGTTGAGGAAACGCCCGTCGTTTCCGAGCCGGAACCGGTGCCCCAGCCTGAACCGGAGGAGCCGGAAGTGCCTGTTCAATCAGAACCCGTTCCTGAACCGGAACCGGCAGCAGAAACGCCTGCAGTGGGAGAAAAGCAGGAACCCACAGACAAAGAGGAACAGATTATTAAAATTGACGCGCCCGAAATTGAAGGGCCCAGGATACTGGACAAGATTGATCTGTCGGCGATAGAGCAATCCACCCGTCCTAAGAAAAGTGTGTTGAAGCCTAAAGCCGAAGCGCCCGCAGCTGAGCAAAAGCCGGAACCCACTGTTCCCGAACTACCGGTTGCCGCTCCATCCGAACCCCAAACAGTAACGCCTCCTGCTACAGAACAGCAGCCTGAAATTACGAAGATCAAAGCCGAAAAAATAGAAGGGCCGAAAATATTAGGCAAGATTCAATTACCTGTAGATAGTGATACAAGGCCCAAACGCGAGGAAAAACGCAAGCGGAAACGCATTCCTATTGAGAAAAAAGAGGTAAAACCCGACCCTGCCGCCAAGAAACCATTCCATGGAGGCGGCGGAAATAAAGAGCAGCGCAAGGACGGAGGAAACTTCCGGGACAGAAGGCCCCATCACCATCCAAGGGAAGAAAAACAGATTGATGAAAAAGAGATACAGGAAAAAATAAGGGAAACCCAGGCCAAGTTAAGTGGTGGCGGCAACAAGCAAAAGTCTATGAGAGCCAAAGCCCGGCGCGATAAAAGGAACGAAGCCGAAGAGGCCATGAATGATGACGCTACCGACCATAAACTGCAGGTTACTGAGTTTATCAGCGTTAGTGAACTGGCCAGTCTTATGGACGTGAGCTTTGCAGACGTTATCAGTAAATGTATGGGGCTGGGTATAATGGTATCGATTAACCAGCGGCTAGATGCGGAAGTGATTGAGCTGGTGGCCAGTGAATTTGGCTACGATGTGGAGTTTATTGATATGGAAAAGCAGATGGAAATGGAAGACGATGAAGACGAACAGGATGATAGCGATGATCTGCTGCCCCGCAGCCCTATTGTAACCATAATGGGACACGTTGACCATGGTAAAACTTCATTGCTGGACTATATACGCAGTGCCAATGTAGTGGCCGGCGAGGCGGGAGGTATTACCCAGCACATCGGCGCCTACCGTGTAGAAGTGGCCGACGGCCGGGAAATTACGTTCCTTGATACACCGGGCCACGAAGCCTTTACGGCAATGCGGGCGCGCGGTGCCAAGGTTACAGACATCGCTGTTATTGTAGTGGCTGCAGATGATGCGGTGATGCCGCAGACAAGAGAAGCTATCAGCCACGCGCAGGCAGCAGGCGTACCCATGATATTCGCCGTCAACAAAATTGATAAAGATGGTGCCAACCCAACCAAAATATATGAGCAATTGTCTCAGATGAATATTTTAGTGGAAGAATGGGGTGGCAAATATCAAAGCCAGGAATTATCCGCCAAAAAAGGATTGAATGTTGATAAATTGCTGGAAAAGATATTGCTGGAAGCCGAACTCCTTGAACTTAAAGCCAACCCGGACAGGGAAGCAACAGGTACTATAATCGAAGCCTCTTTGGATAAAGGCCGCGGGTTCGTTGCCACGTTACTGGTAGAAAACGGTACTTTAGCGCAGGGGGATCTGGTAGTGAGCGGCCAGTATTACGGCCGTGTTAAAGCCATGTTCAACGAACGTAACAAAAGGCAGGACAGTGCAGGCCCGTCTGCGCCTGCAGTAATATTAGGTCTGAACGGCGCCCCACAGGCAGGCGAAAAATTTAAAGTGTACACAGACGAGGCGGAAGCAAAAGAAATTGCCAACCGCAGGGCACAGATATTGCGTGAACAGGGTATGCGCACCAAAAAGCACATTACCCTCGATGAGATCGGCCGCCGCCTTGCATTAGGAAACTTTAAAGAGCTGAATATTATCATCAAAGGGGATGTGGATGGTTCTGTAGAAGCATTAAGCGATTCTTTACAGAAACTTTCTACAGAAGAGATCCTTGTTAATGTTATACATAAAGGCGTTGGGCAGATCAATGAAAGCGATATTGTACTGGCCGAAGCATCAGACGCTATCGTAATAGCATTTAATGTAAGGCCCTCTTCGCAGGCATCGCGGCTCGCCGAAAATGCAGGTATAGAAATCAAAATGTACTCGGTGATCTATAATGCAATTGAAGAAGTGAAGAGCGCTATGGAAGGTATGATGGAGCCTACTGTAAAAGAAAAAATCACTGCAAATGTTGAAGTAAGAGAGGTATTTAAGTTTGATAAAGCCACCGTAGCCGGCTGTTATGTGTTAGACGGGAAGATTAAGCGCGACAATAAGGTAAGATTGATCCGTGATGGTATCGTGATCTATCCGATCGGGGAAAATGCCGTTGCTGAGCTGGCCTCTTTAAAACGTTTTAAAGATGATGCCAAAGAGGTATTGAACGGCATGGAATGCGGTCTTACCATTAAAAACTATAGTGATATCAGAGTAGGCGATGTAGTAGAGGCTTACGAGCTGGAAGAGATCAAGAGGACGTTGTAATAGTAAGTAGGGAATAGTAAGTGGGGAATAGGGAAGGGAAAGTGGGATATAATTTTAGCTACGAACAACTATTCATCGTTGCCTGCTCTCTATCAAACTTTTGTTAAATGCTGTAAATATTATGTTATAACAGTATTCACCTGATTAATTTTGAGCCATGATCAAATATATCCTAGCAGGCTTATTTATGGTAGTTTGCAGCGTTTACTCTTTTGCACAGGGGAGCTCTAAAAAAGTAGTGGTTGATAAAATATTAGGCGCTGTTGGAGACAGGATTATCCTGCAGTCAGACGTTCAGAACGCAATATCCGATGCGGCGCGTAATAATGAACAGATCCCGGATAATGCGCCCTGTATAATTTTAGAACAGTCGCTGATCTCTAAAATACTGGCTTTACAGGCAGAAAGGGATTCTTTACCTGTTAGCGACGAAGAGGTTGAAGCAAACCTGGATACCCGTGTACGCGGCTGGGTAATGCAGTTTGGGAGCGAGCAGGCCGTTGAAGATATTGCAGGAAAAACAATCTACCAGTTAAAAGATGATTCCCGCATTTCTATTAAAGAGCAAATGCTGGCCCAGGCCATGCAGAAAAAAATCGTTGAAAATGTGCACATCACTCCCACTGAAGTAAAAGCATTTTTTGACAAGGTTCCGAAAGACAGCGTACCCTTCCTCGAATCGCAACTGGAGGTGGGGCAAATCAATATTTATCCCAAAGCGGCAAAAGAGGTAGAAGATTACGTGTATAACGAAATGATGAACTACCGCAAACAAATTGAAGCGGGAACCATAAGCTTTTCAGATGCCGCTAAAAAGTATTCGGAGGATCAGGGCAGTAAGGAACGCGGGGGCGCTTATGAAATAAACCGTAACGATAAGGATCAGTGGGATCCCGTATTTCTTTCCACCACGTTCAGATTAAAGGCAGGGGAAATGTCCTTACCTGTAAAATCAAACAAATTCGGGTACTTCCTGATCAAGGTAGAAAGCCGCCGCGGCGATAATGCCAAATTGAGAATGATATTACGGATCCCCCCGGTAACACAGTCTGAGCTTGATATTGCCAAAGTTAAACTGGACTCGGTGAGAGCAGAGATCGAAAACAAAAAGATCTCTTTCAAAGACGCGGCATATAAATACAGCGAAGACGAATCGGTGAAAAGCTATGGCCCCTTTGTATTAAACCAGGGAGGTTCCACTTATGTAAATATCGATCAGCTGCCCGATAAAGATATGGTGCAGACAATCGCCAATATGAAGGTTGGCGATCTCTCACAGCCCGTGACCTTTACCAGCGACCAGGGTAAAAGAGGCGTACGGCTGATTTATCTTAAATCAAGGACAGAGCCGCATCGTATGAACCTGCAGGATGATTATTCGAGGATTGCTGATATGGCACTTTCTCAGAAAAAAAGCCAGGTAGTAGACGAATGGCTTAGTAAAAAGGTACCTACGTTTTATGTATTGGTAGATAAAGAAGCGGCAGCGCAATGCCCTAACTTACAAAAGTACGAGGCAACCAGCAGCAGGGGTTTTTAATATACCCGCAAACTGATTTTAGCAAAACCCCGTAATTAGTACTTACGGGGTTTTCTTATAGTTATTTGAAAAACTGATCAATAAAGCGGGTAATAAAACAAGGTTGGTAACCGTTGCGGTGATCAAAGTAACAGAAGTAAGCCATCCCAGCGCTTTGGTGCCGCCAAACCCGCTGAAACAGAAAATAACAAAGCCGGCAATCAGTACCATGGAGGTGTAAATAATACTGATTCCTGTACTATGTATCGTTTGCACTACGGTTCTTTGGGCATCGTTATGATGACGCCCCAATTCCTGTTTGTAATTAACAAGAAAACGGATGGTTATATCTATGGCAATCCCCAGCGCCACGCTAAAAATTAATACAGTACTGGGTTTCAGGGGCACGCCTGCCCAGCCCATGATCCCTGCGGTAATTACAAGCGGAATAATATTGGGAACCAGGGAGCATAGCAGCATTCTGGAGGATTTGAACAGGTATAACATGCAAAGGGCAATCAGAAGAAACGCCCAGAAAATGCTTTCTTTTAAGCCATTTATAATAAACCTGCCCCCTTCTAAAAAAGCAATGCTGCTTCCCGTAAGGGATACATTGTATTGATCTTTGGGGAAAAGTTCATCGGCTCTTTTTTGAATACCAGACAACAACACCGGCAGTTTCTGGGTTCCTACATCCGCCATATTTACGCTTATGCGGGCTTCCTGCCTGCTGCTATCCATAAACCGTGACACAAGCTTTTTAAAAGCATCCTCTTTACCAGCTGTATTTGAGCTATCGGTTGCATTCGTGTTTAGATACTGGGCCAACCCCGGCAAATCAAATTCCGATGGCATCGCGTAATTGCTGCTGTCGCCATCATAAAAGGCTTGTTTTGCAAATCTCAGCCCTTCAATAAGGCTCAACGGCCGGGCAATTTCGGGTATAGTGGCCAGGTATTGGGTAAGCGAATCCATCTTAACCAGATTTTTGAAATTCTTTGTTACCCCATATTTCTTTTTAGTATCAATTACTATTTCCAGCGGCATGACGCCTTTAAAGTTTTTTTCAAAAAATTTAAGATCGGTGTAAATTTTATCTGTCTTGGGCACATCATCAACCATGTAGGCCTTGCTTTGCAGCCTGAAAGTGCCGCTAACCGCAATTATTAAAAGACAAACAGTAACGATATAAATCTGCCTGCGATGCGAAAGTGACCATTGTTCCAACCTGTCGAGCCACCTGTTCAACCCTGGATTGTGTAAATATTTTGTATGTTTCTCTTTAGGTGCTGGCAGAAAGTATAAAACAACAGGAATCAAAATAAGCGATATAAAAAACAGCAGCATAATATTGATCCCGGCTACCATACCAAATTCTTTCAGGATGGCACTTTTTGTGAGTGCAAAAACCGCAAACCCGATCGCGGCGGCTACATTACAAAACAATGTTACAATTCCCATACGGCTCACCATATCAACGATCGCATTTTTCTTTTTTTCCTGAACGGGAATAGCTACACCCCCGGCTGCCCGCTTGTGCCAGCTGGTATGATATTTATTTAAGAAATAAATACAATTAGGAATACCGATAACCACAATTAACGGGGGAATTAACGCTGTTAATAATGTGATTTTATACCCCAGGATATGAATCGTTCCCAGGCTGAAAAGCACCCCGATAATAACCACACCCAGCGACAACAGCATAGCACTGACAGAACGGAAGAATAATAACAATATGATTGCAGACAGTATAATGGATGCAGTAAGAAAATAACGCATTTCGTGTGCAATACGGGCGCCAAGCACTGTTCTGATATAAGGCAATCCGCTAAGCCGGACCTCCACATTGGTTTGCTGCTCAAACTTTTTAACAAGGGCTGTAACCGCATTAATAGATGCATCTCGTTTTTTAGAGTTGATCACACTGGCATCCATAGTAAGCCCCATTAAATAGGCTTTTGTTTCGGGGTTATAAATTAAGCCTTTATAAAAAGGCAGCTTCCGAAATACGGCGGCGCCGGAATCTATCTGAGCCTGCGATAGCGGGGTATCCGGAAATATTTTTCCTGCCCGCAATTTCTGAGTAGCCGCATCTTTAATAAGCGTAACCGCACCGGGTACACTTATAATATCCACTACACCCGGGGCTTTTTTCAGCTCATGTTGCAGCAACACATACTGATTAAATATTTTCTCCTTAAAGAACTGGTCCGTCTGGATGCCTAACACCAGCAAAGTGCCGTCTTCCCCATATTTTTTTTTAAATTGCTGATAGGCAATATTTACAGGATGGTTGGTTGGAATGGCTCTTGTAAATTCGTATCCCAGCTCGGCCTTGCTGCCCCAATAGGCAAACAGCCCTGTAGCAGCGGCTAATATTATTAATAAAAAATATCGGTAACGGATAATTAATCTGCCCAGTTGCTCCCACATAAAACGTTGTATTTATTGACCTTTTTTAACTACGGCAAAGAAAAAGAAAAAACAATGCTTATCACAAAAAAATTACCTTGCAAATTATTTAAGCGTTGGCAGATAAAATTCATAGGACGAAGGCCATTATTCTGAAACAGGTAAAATATGGCGAAACAAGTATAATTGCTACCGCTTATACCGAATTATTTGGCCTGCAATCTTACCTGATAAATGGTATACGAACCGCATCTAAAAAAGCAGCCGGCAGCATAAGTTTTTTCCAGCCGGCCGCGATACTTGATATGGAAGTGTACCATAACGAATTCAGGCAGCTGAACAGGATAAAGGAGTACAGATGGGCGCCCCTGTATAAAAATATATTTACCGACATTTTAAAGAATGGGGTAGCTACCTTTATGATTGAGCTGCTAACAAAATGCCTAAAGCAACCGGAGCGTAATGCCGATCTATTTGCATTTGCAGAGGATTGCCTGACGGGATTAGACGATTGTAACGATCAGGTAATGGCTAATTACCCCGTTTTTTTTGCAGTTCATTTAACCGGCTTTTTCGGTTTTTTGCCCGAAACGGCTTCAGGCTGTGTTTTACAAAGCAACAGCCTGGTATTTGATATACAGGCAGGAACTTTTACAGAGGCCCCGGTATTTCATTCATTCTTTCTTGATAAGAAATGTGCCGTAGTGTTAGCAACATTATTACAGGTAAGACATCCGGATGAGTTAGACCAGATCGAAACAAATGTGGACACCCGCCGTAAAATTTTAGAGGCTATGGAATACTATTACAGTATGCATATCCACGATTTCGGAAAAATGAGAACCTTACAGGTATTGCAGGAGATCATGAGATAGCATCATTTTTTGTACCTGCTTTCAGATTGTCTTAAAATCCTGCTATACCCCACTTATGCGGATAAAATTATCAAAAAGCTGGAAGTGTACCCGCTCAACAGGCTTACTTTAATATGAAAAAGTTATCCTGGCCATAATATTTCTTGTAATTTTCTAACTAAAATCAATGCGCAAAATACGCCTATTATAGATTCTCTCGCCTGTTTAAAAACGTTGTGTGAGCGTACCGAAAAAATAAAGAAGGTAAACCTGCCCGGGTCACAATGGCTTTCAATAAATTTGTTTTATAAAAATGCAGGTCCATTCTAAAGAAAACTTCTTATCAAAATACGGGTTGGGCGTCTTGTTTGGTATCTGGACGATCTCAACCATTATCTATGTCAGCGTTTTCGGGCTTAACAGCTCATTAGAAGCCGTTAAATATATTGGCGCAGCCCGGGAGTTATTGCAAAACGGGCGTTTACCGGAAACCAGGTACTGGTTTTATTTTTTAACAATCGCTTTTATAGGAGGCTCCCTGTTTTTCAAATGCGGGCTCACAGGCGCATTCCTATTACAAGCCGCCTATAACCTGTTTGCATACTATTTCTTTTACCGCGCGTTAAAAAAACTTTTTGATTCCTGCCTGACCCCGGTATTGATCATTGTCTACCTGTTGCTCTTCTGGCCCTATCAAAGCTGGATCACTTTTTTATATACCGAATCGGCATTCTACAGCTCCGTTCTTTTATTATTTTCCTGTATTGTGCTGTACCCGGCCACAAATCTTAGAAATCTTATCAAGACAGCTGCGGCGCTCCTGCTTACTATTATTTCACGCCCGCTGGGCATACTTTTTATTGGCAACACCGGCTTGTATCTTTTAAATAAGATGCCGAAAAAGCAAAGAATAGCCGCCGGCATCCTTATACTATTTGCAGCAATTGCCGCTGTCAGGATTGTCGACACCATTTTTTCAACTATCAGCGACTGGACCATTATGAAACCTTTTGTGGAAGAAAACATTATCTGCGATCTTCCTTCTCAAAAAAGCGATACGGCGCTGCAGCTCGCCCGATCGGGTAGCCCGCTGTACCAGCTGCTGTATTACTGTGTTCACAACCCGGCTCATTTTTTTCACTTTGCTTTTATAAAACTGAAATACTTTTTTGGTGCAACCCGAAGTTATTACAGCACGGCACATAATGCCTTTTTGTTAATGAACATGCTCCCGATTTATTTGCTGGCGATAGGCGCAACGATAAAAGTAAAAATGAAAAGCAATATCAAACCCTTTATATGGATAACTATCGGCCTGTTTACTTTGGCCATTGCTTTGCAGTGCGACGACTGGCATAACCGGTTCATACTGGCCATCTACCCTTTTTTTGTAATCCTTGCAGCTTATGGGTTAGAAGGGCTGCTGAGATTTTTTAAGCATAAAGATACATCGGTGCAATAGCTGCTTATACTTTTTTCAGTTTCTTTTTAATACTTAAAAAGAATTTTTCAATAGATATATAAGACAGCCATCCGAACAGCACGGATAAACCCAGCGTGCATATAATAAGAAGCATTACTGCCGGCACCGAAGCTATATTTGTGGTGAACGCGCTTACAACCTTTACACTGACTACAATTGCTAAAATGTGGAACAGGTAAATACCATACGATATCTTCCCGAGAAACCTAAGCCACGGCCGTTCGTAATTCACCAGGCTTTCCTTCCCGGCCATGGCACAGGACAGCAGGCACAGCATCAGTAAAGAAATATATTCGTCTCTTACAAAAGGTATCCGGACGTCGAAGGCACATGAAAAAATAATCAGGACATAGATAAGCAGTTGTATCCATTTTTTATTAAAAATTTTTGTCCATTTCCTTTCATTAAAATATGCTAAGGCCCATAAAGCGCCTAAAGCAAAGGTGGGGAACCTGAAATATTTAAGTGTATCCACAAGTACCAGGTATTTATGTAACGCCCAGTTGCCATTGTCTGTTATAAAAAGATCATTGATGGCATATAAACAGGGAATGGCAACTAAAATAACCTGAAAAATCACTTTGATTTTATTAAAGAAGAATAAAAACAGCAATCCCCATAAGAAATAGAACTGCTCCTCCATTCCAATGGTATAAGTATGATGAATATACGGCCCGGTAGGATAATAGATGCCGGCAAAATGTGGCAGGAAAGAGAAGTATAACAGATTTGCAACCCGGTAATCCGCATCATAATAACCCCGGGTTACAACGGGGATATTGAAGAATGAAATATGCGGTAGCAGCACCAGTGCGATAATGATCAGCACATAATAAGCAGGCCATATTCTTAATATCCTTCTCAGATAAAAATTGCGGATGGATATTTTACCAAATTTTATCTTCTCCGCCAGCAGCAGATACGTGATCAGAAAACCGCTTCCTGCAAAAAAGAACTGGATACCATAATAGCCGATGATGCCGGTTACAGGAATAGCCACCACCGTGGTATCGTAATAATTTCTGAAAGTGAAGAAATGATGAACCACCACAAAAAATATAGCGATAAACCTGAGCCCATCCAGTCCGGAAAAATATATTTTCTTTTCCAAAAAGATTTGTTTTTACACTATTACCTGATCAGTACCATTTTCCCATATCCCTTATTAAAATATTTATCTGTATTATCACCCGAGGCAGTGTATTTATCAAGCGATTTACCATTAAGGTTGGTCAGCACCCGGTACAAATAAACCCCATTAGCCAGTTTCTGACCATACTGATCCGTTCCGTCCCACTTAAATTCGGTAATGTTTCTGCCAATATGCAGGGTGCCTAATTCTGCTTTGGTTATTTCCCGAACAATTTTACCGGTAATGGTCAGTATCTGTATCCTCATATTTTGAGGAATTTCGGAACCCGTTAAGGTAAATACGAAAGCCGTTGAGGTAGTAAAGGGATTGGGATAGTTCAATAAATTAGAGATCATCGGCTTATTGATTACCTGGAAGGTGATGTTGTAATTCAAATTGCCTGCCGTGTTGCCACTCTCATCTTCTCCGCTCACAATCAGGGTGTACTCTCCATCCTGGGTTAAATAAGGCTTAAAATTAATAGTGGCAGTATTGGCATCATTTGCGCCCTCGCCGGGAGGCGTTAATACCAGCGTATCGCTGGTAAAACTATAACTATGCAGGCTGCCATCGGGGTATTGCAACTGTACTTTTACAAGGTCGCTATTGTTTAGTAATAAATACTGTGCATCGTCAGTCAGGCTGATCAGGATATCCGGCTTGCTGGATACAATGTCTTTGTTTAAAATATGAACACCGTCAAAAGTGATATCCATATAAGGATTCAGGCTGTCGCTGCGCACATAAAAATTTTTATACAGGAAGTTATTGAAATGAACCTGTTCCGGCTGATCGTCGTCGGGGTTAAACTCTACATACAGCTGGTTGGAACCGGCATAAGAGGTTGTAGTTACGGCCACCTGCAATTTAATGGTATCGCTTGCTGCAAGGGCTTTCTGGTTGGGCAGGGAAATCGTATGCGAGCTGTTGCTGTTATCACGGATCGTCATTTTTACCTTAATGCTGTCAAAGGGATAATCGCTTATATTTTTGAATGCCACACCAAGATCCAGCGTTTCTCCTGCATCCAGTGTATCCTTTGCAGAAACGAACAGGTTAGGCGCAATTGCCCCTTCGGGAACCGGCGTATTGTAAAGTCTCCAGTATTTTAATTGATAGGGCGTATACGTTTCGGTATCCCATGTCCGCATTCTTAATTTCAGGTTAGGGTATGTTTTAGCATCTATGGAAGAAATATCGGTTACTTTTTCATCTAATCCCAGCCCTGTATATAAAGCATCTTCCGTGCCATCTGCTTTTACGCCCAACACATCTACCAGCACACTGTCTTTAGAATCAGTCTCCCGGGAAAAGCCATCCCATTGCAGCTGTTTCCATGCTTTGGCCGGTCCCAGGGCAGCAGATGTGACGCTGCCATTATCTGATAAGGACGGGAAGTTGTAAGTTGTTACAAGAACATCTGCAGATGTTTCGCCCATTTCGGCTTTAGGGGCTAATATGGCGGCGCCATTGTTTTTATAAATAAATGTCACCGCTCTTAGTCGGTTAAAAGAATCGATAGTAGAAAATCCCTGCTTTACCAACTCCGTGTAAAGGGTATTTCCGTTATTGTCCGGGGAATCTTCTTTCCAAACAGGCGCATACTCTGACTCTCCGCTCATCACTACCCGCATTACCACCAGGTCTCCATCCGGAACATTCTGCAAAAATTGCAGGGCCTTGCTTCGCCCGGCTGCGTTGTTCTCATATTCGAAATTATATCCCGGCTGTCCGTTACTACAGGCGGGGCTGCGGCTATCATATTTACCCAATCCGCTTGCCTGCACCTCGTTTTTCCAGGGCAGGAATGATTTGGCATCAAAAATATTAAAGACAAACCCAAAGCCACAGGCGCTGGAAATATAAGATGGATTATCATTAATATAAACCCTCAGATTTTCTCCCTGGGTGTTGCTTCCTGCCCACACTGTATTTTTAACAGTGATGCTATTTTGCACGGCATCGAAAACAAAACTCCGGCTTGCAGAATCCAGCGACATCTGGCTATACTCATTATTTAAAAGCTGGTTATAATGCGATTGACTATAGCCCGTGTCGCTGCCATTGATATATATAAAAGAAGCGCTGTTCCATTTCGGTTCCTCATTTTGTGCAGCCACAGCCGCAACCCTCCAGTAATATACAGTACTGTCTTTTAAGCTAACCGAAGGGTTAAAATCGATTACCCCGCCGGAAGATGTTTTGGTTTGTGTAACTTTAAGAGCCGAATTAAACAGCATTGTAGTGTCTACTTCTATTATATAATTTTGTGATGCAGCCAACGGGTCGGCTGTAGAAGCATAAAAAGTTACCGGCCCTTTATTTACCATGGCATAGGTATAAGGATAAACAGGCCTTAATTCGTCTTCATAAATATACACTTCTTTGGTAATGCTGTTATTGGTTTCAAACAGCTCGTCAATAGTATTATCCGGGTCTATGGTAATCGTGATCTTATTAGTGCCAATATCACTAAGCGCGTCTATCGGAATGGTGTAGGATAAAGAATCGATATACCGGATACCTCCGATCGTATCGCGCTGTATCACTTTGGTGGTAAGATCGGGATAGGTGCGTTTTAGTTCCACCACGATATCCTTATCAATAGCCTTACCCAGGTTCATCAGTTTTGCGGAAACATTAAAGCTCGATTCTGCAATGGATATAAACGACGGGTCGACTGTTACCAGCTGATCTTCGATGGCGTAATCGGGTTTGTCAAACTCATACAGTTTTATTGCGGGGTCCCCATTCAAAACAAATTCCTCACACTGGGCGCGCTGCAGCAGGTCGCTCTGCCCGCCTGTGGCCTGGAAGGTATTGGTAATGGTTGCCAGCATTATATCGCCAAGCGTATTGCCATAGGCTGTGCCCGACAACGCTTTGTAAAACTGGTCATTGTACTTCTTCAGCGGATACACATAACCAAAACTGGTGCCGGCCATCATACCCACACACCCGCGTTCTTCTGCCAAAACATATTTTTCAGAAATCGTTGTATAACCAGACAACCGGGTTGCATCTAAAATAAAAATATCTCCCACATTACAGCCCATCATATTGAAAACAGGATATTTGCCCTGATTACTATAGTTCTCAGGGTCTTCCAGGTTAAAGCCCAGCGTATTGCTGGCCGAATGGCCAAAATAGGATAACAGGCCGATCCCGTTGTTGATTAATGCAGCAAGCCGGTCGGCGCTGGACTGCTCCGCAGCTGTTGAAGAAGTGCTTTTAACGAAATCGGAAACATTTGCTCCCGTAAGCGTATCGGAAATGACGGTTTTGTTCGCATTCAGGTATCCGTACAGCAGGTCGATCGTAGTCTGGTCATTAGCGCCAACCATGTGGGCCACATTTTTTTTCCAGGTACTTCCGTCGATATCCGCAACCGGTGTTAAATGCGCTTCATATTGTTTTACTTTTTCAAGATAGATGTTTAATTCATCGCCATTGATCACAGAAACCCGGCCAATAGGAGTAAGCGGTATCGAACTGCTTCCCTCGGCTGCAAGCAATACATCGGAAGCCGGTTCGCCAAATGTTGGCACCAGGTTTAACATCGCCGTTGACGACAATGCATCGTTATTCCTGGCGGCGGTATATTTAATGCCCCTGCCCACAATAAAAACGCTCTTAGGCGCTGTACTATATTTATCACGGGCATACCGGATAAAATTTCTTATGGCTAACGGTGAATACCGGATACCCAATCCAAACTGATCAGTAAGCTGATCTGCCAGATACACTTTTGCATTATAGCCGCCACCCGCTACAGAACTGCGATAAGCCCGGTAGTCCTCAACAGGCTGAGAACCATCTGACCCGCTGAGGATGGCTGTATTTGTAATGATCAGGTAATCGCCCTGGTTAGCCGCTGCCGTATAATCAGTAAAATTTCTTGTTTCCAGGGAGCTAACGGTGTTTACATTGGCTGAAGCCTCATTTACCAGCACCAGTTCCTGGCTGGTACCGGTGGCAGGCTGCACATAAACTTTTACAACCGACGCATCTGCAACATTTGCTTCATAGCGGTTTCCGTTGGTTAAATCATATAAAACAGGCGTTCCCGAATAGTTAAATCCCGAAATTTCAAGATACTTGCCCGAGCTGCTGCCCGGAGTGATCTTAAACCTGAAATTGCCGGCTCCGCCAAAATTAAAAACCCTGGGATAGGTAATTTCAACAAACGCCACTTTAATACGGTTATTAGACACGCTTGACACATTGGTGACCGACAGATTCTCGGTACTGCCGGTTAGAGCGGTTACCGGTAATGTTTTGGAAAGTTTTGCATAGGCAAACAGGCTTAATGTTGTATCAACAACAGTATTGCCGTTTAGTTGAAGCTGAACGGTTCTGCTGTTAGAGCTGTTGCCCACCACATTCATATTCACCTGCATTTCGGGAGCATCGCTACCGGTATAAGGATAGAGGCTGGTTTGGGTAAAGCTCCTTGTTTCATTTTCACTGATCTCGGTTGAGGCCCATCCCTCTCCTCCCTCAAACGATGCTGAATAAGCCGGTTCAGATACAGTACCTGTATAAGGCCCCAGGTGAATGCTTTCATTAAAGTAGGTGCCGGATGTATACATAAAATAGGGCGCTGCACTTACGCCGGAGGGGATAGTATTATCCGTTGGCGCTAATCTTTTATTATTCCCGCCCGGGTTTACGGTTAAAAAGTAAGTAGCGCTGTCAGCAAAAAGGCTGCGCGTATTATTGATCTGGTCGGCAGCATCCCTGTATAAAGGCAGGTCGGCCTGGCCATCATTTATTTCTCCCCAAAATTCTATATATCCCCCTTCGGGCAATACGCCCGACTGGCCCGAAGTATAAACAGGCACTTCTGCTCCGTTCCGGAATAACTGGAAAGCAGATACATCGGTACTGCCCAGATTAGCAGCTGCCAGTACCGATTGTGGGATACGGTATAATCCCGAAGCACCTATTTTGAACTTATAATAGGTTTTACTGTAATCAATCCATTCATTATTATATTGCTGTGCTGCAGCAATGGCGGCACAGGCAAAAAAAGACAATATTAAAAGCAGTTTTCTTATCATGGCTTTACTACTTCAAAAGGCAATAATTTCTTTTTCCGGTCGATATCTATTTTTAATGAAAAAATATGAGTAAACAGTGGGTTAGATTGATTGGCGAGGTTGGCAAAAGCATAATCGATCATCAGTGATTTTATCCTGAAACCAACGCCCACACTTGGCTGATAGATCCAAACCTTTTTCTGGTTCAGGGTATCGCCATCTGCCAGACCCTTTTGAAAATTATTGATCCCGCTTCTTACAAAGAAGATATCCTTATAACTATATTCCAGTCCTATTTTGGGATCTATGCTTACCGGGTCGCCGCTCACAATGGTGTTCCTTTTTCCATCAAAAGTTATATCAAAGTCTGTTTCTGCAAGCAGGGTCGATGTTTTTCCCAAATCAAAAAGTCTTGATGCACCTAAGGTTAACCTCGGGGAAGTAAGCTCAGTTGATTTAACGGGGATGTCGTTATTTGTCAGATACAGCACTTCTTTCTCCTCTTCGGTAAAATTAAATGTCCAGGTATTAAATGTGCTGGTAACATCTTTGGCAACAGCCCCAAACCGCCAGTTATCTTTAAAGACCTGCAGGCCCGCGTCCAGTCCAAATCCCCAGGCCTTAGCAAATTTTCCTATGCTTCTGTAAATTACTTTGGCGTTTGCGCCAAAATTAACGCTGGTATTTTCTGTTTTTTTCAGATTTTGGGCATAGGAAAACAGGAAAGCATAATCTGCAGATGAAAAGGTCTGGATATTATTATAATCCAGCGAGCCGTCAGAATTTACCAGGAAAAGCGTATTCGCTATATCATCAATAGCGAATCTTAACGCCGTAATACCCAGTACCCGCTTTTCGTTGGTAGTGGGTAATGCTACATTGGCATAATCGTATTTTCCGATACCGGCAAAATACTCGGAGTGCATCAGGTTTACCTGTGTTTCACCATTGTTGTTTACCAGCCCTGCAGGATTCCAGTAGCCTGCCGTACCATCCGTTACCGAAGCCGTTTGGGCGCCGCCCATTGCCAGCCCCCGCGCACCTGCACCGATATTCAGAAACTCGTTTGAATATTTACGGAACTGGGCATGGGCGGTGCCGGCAGCAATCACCATAAAAGCGCTTATCACAAAAAAGGTCATGGCCGTTTTTATAACCACTGAACAGAGTTTTAAATTAGTAGGGCCCGAAATGCTATTCATTAACTTGTCATGCAACCAGAAGAGTATACCAACGAAAGATGGTACCTGTTAAGTTTTGTTTTCAGCACAAGTCTGAAAGATTCAGCCATTTCTCAAATTTGTCAGCTGCGAAATTAACAATATCACACTAATGAACAACAGAAATTAAAAGAACCCTGCTCTGGTGTAAAGATCGGCTTAGCTATTAGCTAACGCTTTTCTTTGTATGGGGGAGCCGCTTTATTTCATAAAATGGCCTATTACCGTTCGTCCGGAAAAACTTAACATTGGAATTCCTCTTCCAATATTATCTTTAAGTTAATTTTTTAAATTACACAGCGCATGGCAAAATCAACAAAAGATCAATCGACTAAAAAAGTTATCAGACAAGAAATTATTGTTCAACTCGAAAATGCACTTAGCAATCTCAGGGATCTGTTAGGAGAAAAAAAATTCAATTCGCGTATCAGGAAGGCTTCAAAGCTGCTGACAGAAAATGTAGAAAAATTCGCCAAAGCAAAAAAAACCGCGAAGCACGCTCCTCAAAAGAAGAAAAAAAATACTGGGAAAACCAGTACCGCAGCACCCGTTGCAAAAAAAGAGCCGGTTGTGCAAAAAACCGCCGTTAAAAAAACAGCTCCCCGGAAAACAGCAGCCAAAAAGGCCAGCCCCAAAAAATCAACTAAAAAATAATTGAGTTGCTGCTGCTTCCCGGCAACAACATGCTTCCATTTAGCTGTTCTGATCTATCGGCCAGATTATGCTTTACTCAAATGTCTAAAAACTTATTTTTGCCTTTATGGATTTGATAAAGGAACTGAGCTGGCGCGGGATGGTACAGGAAATGATTCCCGGAACCGACGAGCAGCTGAAAAAAGAAGTAACAACAGGCTATATCGGGTTCGATCCCACTGCCACCAGCCTGCATATAGGCAGCCTGGTGCCTATTTTATTATTGGTGCACATGCAAAAAGCGGGGCACAGGCCCATTGTTTTAGTGGGCGGGGCAACGGGTATGATCGGCGACCCCAGTGGCAAAAGCGAAGAAAGAAACCTTTTAAATGAAGCACAGCTCGCGGAAAATGTGGCGGGGATCAAAAAACAGCTGGAAAGATACCTCGACTTTAATCCCGCCAATCCCAATGCTGCCATAATGGTAAACAACTACGATTGGTTTAAGCACATTTCATTTATCGGATTTTTACGAGATGCCGGCAAACACATTACTGTTAATTACATGATGGCAAAAGACAGCGTAAAAAAACGGTTCGATGGAACAGTTGGCATCAGCTATACCGAATTTGCTTACCAGTTAATGCAGGGATATGATTTTTTCCATTTATTCACAGCGTACAATTGCAAACTTCAGATGGGCGGCAGCGATCAATGGGGCAATATCACTACCGGAACAGAATTTATACGCCGTAAAGCGCAGGGCGAGGCTTATGCCTTTACCTGCCCGCTGATCAAAAAAGCCGATGGAACCAAATTCGGTAAAACCGAACAGGGCAATGTATGGCTCGATCCCGAAAAAACCTCACCTTATCAGTTTTACCAGTTCTGGCTGAATGCCAGTGATGCAGATGCGGAAAGCTGGATCAAGATATTTACGTTTCTTGACGAACCGGCGGTAGATAAGTTAATTGAAGAACATCGGGAAGACGCCTCGAAACGCTCCTTACAGAAAGTATTAGCCAGGGAAGTTACCACATTTGTTCACGGCGCGGAAGAATACGAAAAAGCTGTCCAAACCACCGAAAAACTTTTCGCCAATCAAACCAAACCTGCAGAAGAAATGAGCATAGAAGACCTGGAAGGGTTGGATGGCGTTGTAAAATCTTCTGTTACCAGGGCGGCCCTGGAAGCAGGCATCGATATTGTTTCACTCCTGGCAGCAACAAAAATAACTGCCAGCAAGGGGGAGGCGCGGAAACTGGTACAGGGCGGCGGCGTGCAGCTCAATCGTAAAAAAATAGATGCTCCTGCGGTTATAATCTACCCGGCCAGCCTGCTGCATCAAAGATACCTGCTGTTACAGAAAGGAAAGAAAAATTATTACCTGGTGGAAGCTATTTAACGTGATTTTGGATGTTTGTGATTGAAAAACAATCAAATACTTCGTCACTTCGAATGGAGTAAAACGGAATGAGAAGTCTTTTTTTTACTAAAAGATTTCTCTTCGTTCTGTTGTGCAGAACTCATGAAATGACAGCCAACCATTCGCATATTGCAGATATATCATTGGCAGTGCGGGAATGAATCTTCCTTTATTCATGAGACCTCTCCCTACGGTCGAGGTGACGACAGGTAATCAGCCTCCTGCGTCGGATTCATTACAATGACGTACTGCTTGTTAATGGTGGTAAGTAACGAAGACCCAAAACTCACGTTATTTAAGCGTTTTCAGAACACTCCACATTTCTTCGGCAAGGAATAAATTTCCTTTGGCGTTCATGTGCACACCATCCACAGTAAGCACGCCTTTCTCTTTATTGTCAGGGTTATTTTTAAGAAGGTACTCCGCAAAGTCTTTTCGAAGATCGATCAGGGGAATATTATTTTGCTGCGCATAATCTCTTATCCATTTCGCGTATAGGTTAAGATCTCCATCTGACTGATTGGTGCAATCGTTTTTTTCACCGATCACTGAAACAGTACATATAACAGGCTGAATGCCCTGTGCTTTCATCCTGGTGATCATTCTGTCATAAAATAAGCCGAATTTTTTATATTCTGTTCCGGTACCGTTGGTGGTTTTGTGCCACACATCATTGATGCCTACATATACGACAACGATATCGGGTTGCTGATCTAATACATCTTCCTGAAAACGGAAGAAAAGATCGTACACCCGGTTGCCGCTTATTCCTTTTCCTGTAAATTCAAAATTGTCCTGCAGTTTATCAAGTTTACACAAGCTGTCTATTTTAGGTATATACCCGCCGGGACCCGCTCCCTGCTGCGTAATCGAATCGCCAAAAAATATTACTTTTTTCTTTTTAACCGGCTGAAAGGAAAAAAGGGTAATGAGTGCAATCGTCAGAACATACTTCATGTTTAATTCAGATTTAGAGCCTGTTTAAAAATATAAAATAAAAAAGATTATGGGCAAGGATTAAATAGTGAAACATATTTTCTTTGAGGTACTAAACTTAAAAAGATATGTATTCGACAGATTTAACCGATGCCCAAT
>JASGEW010000176.1:0-12371 GCA_047606125.1 Niabella sp.
AAAAACCGTTTTAGCATGGGCGCGCCATGGCCGGCCAAGGAATATTTTGCTGACGTCATCGGCAGCCTGAATTTTACAGTCTAAAAATACATAGCCGAATTTTTTACCCGGTGTAGTGCTGGCGGCAGTGATGTAAGAATTTGATTTTTCTTTGATCACACAATTTTGAAAAACAACTGTAGATGGCCCGAAGATAAAATCGGTAGTGCCTTCTATATAACAATTTACAAAGAACTGCCCGGATGTTTCGCCGCCGGTGAATACAGTGTCCTGGTCGCCTATAAATCTGCAGTCAACAAAGAGCGCCTTATCCGCATCTACATATAAGGCCACCGCCTGCCCCACAGGGCCTGCGCTATTTACAAAAGTGATATGCTGTGCCGTAAACCTGTTGCCCGATATTTTTGCTGTAAATGATGTAAACGTGGTGATCTTTCCGCGGCCGGAATAGTCGTTAAAAGTAATAATAGTACTATCCGCATTTTCACCTATAAAACTAACATCCGTATTGTTAGCAGGCAACTCTATTTTTTCGTTGTACACGCCATTTTTTATATACAGCGTTATCGGCGCCAGCGGATAAACCCGCATGGCATCAATAGCATCCTGTATATATTTAAAATCGCCGGTGCCATCCTTTGCAACGGTATAGGTGTATTTGTATTTACCGGGATCAGCAGTTTGCCCGCTAACATCATTTATCAGCAGCACAAGCATCGCAGTTATAATAAACCCTGCAACAATGCTCCTGTCAAACGATCCTCCCTGCCTGTCCGGCAGGGAGGCGTTGCACGCTTGTATAACGGTACTCCTGTAAGCCTTGTATAATTTCATCAATAAAAGTTTATTCTATAAATTAATTGCTTTTGCCAGCTCAGGCAATTGGGCCCTGATGTTCTTTAAAACGATCTGCGCCACCAGCCTTGCGCCCAGCTCGCTAAAATGCGTATCATCTTCTTTTCCTTTGGGATAATTGGGATGTTCGCCCGGCGCCAGATGATTAAATAAAAGCTTAGAAGTTTCTACACCTAACTGCTGGTAAAGCGCCTGGGCTTCTTTGTCTAAATCGATCAGCGGTAGTATTTGCTCTTTGGCTACATCTCGTACTATTTGTGCGTACACATCGTGCGTGCCAACAACTTTTCCATTTGCATCAAATTTTCTGCGCGCAACAGGCGTAATTAAAACCGGCTGTGCGCCTTTATTGCGCGCTTCTTTTACGTATTGAGTAAGATTATTTTTAAATTCGGTTTCGGTTGTATAAGTTTTTTTGGTGGGCACTTCATCATTATGCCCAAACTGTATCAATACATAATCTCCTTTGCCGCATTCGTTCATAATCTTATTCCACAAACCTTCTTTTCTGAAAGAAGAGGTGCTGCGTCCGTTCTTTGCAAGGTTCACTACCTGTACGGTACTATCCCAGAAATATACAAAGGGCATACCCCAGCCCGTTTCGGGATAAGTTTTCGGGTCTTTGATCGACATAGTAGAATCGCCTGCCATTAATATTTTAATTTTCTTTTGAGGAAGCATAAAAGACAGCAATGGCATTAATGCAATAAATAATAATTTTTTGTACATAATTTTTGTGGTATTAAATTAACGATGCATTTGTATAACGGGATCCTGCAACCGATGAGGCACTCTTTTTCTTACCTGCACCGCCGGCTGGCATTGCGCTTTGACCGAATCGGGGCAGCACTATCAGCATAATGACATTTTTTTATTTATTTCACAAGGCTGTTGATGTACACTTCTATATTTGTGTATTTTTTATCTAAACTATAGGCCGCTGCATCTAAAGGATCGTTGGCATTAAGCGAATGCTCTTTTTCCCATTCATCCGGCATACCATCTTTATCTGCATCTGCGGGGGAACTGCCCTGCTCTAATGCTGGCCATGCATTTACCGTTTGCTCATAAGGTGAGCCATGCAAATATCCGCCCTGTACATCAATAAACCGTCCTGTCCTGTTTATAACGTCTTTAATAACGCGTGCATCCAGCGTATCCCGTTCAGGCAATATAGCGCCTGCTGATGTTAATACTTCATTATAGGCATCAACTGCAGATTTAACCGGAATATCAGCTACGGCAAACGCCTTATCGGCAACCGCCATTCGCTTATCTTCCTCTGTAGCGCCTTTATCAAGTTGTATGCCCGGCCAGTTGTTTTTGCTGATGTCTTTGGCCCCGTCCACATAATTGCCTTTTACATAAAACAGGCCGTAGGGGTTGGCCTTGTCTTTTCCTTTGCTGGGGTTAACAATTCTATACCTTACAGACTGGTTGGTTTCGGGACCATACTTATAATAATTGTTCACGATGTTGTAATGCCCGTTTTCTCCGCCATAAACAGTGTTATGCCCCCAATTGTATAATACATTGTTTCTGAAATCTGCCAACTCCGTTGTTTCGCCCAGCCGCACACCATTAAAGCGCGGATTACGGCTGGCGCAATGCGCAAACAAATTATGATGGGCGCTGAAATGCGCTCCGCCCCAGATACCACCATAGCCGTGGTGTTCAAAATCTTTATCCCCGGCTTCAAAGTGGTAAGAGTAGTTGAGCGGTTCGCTGATGATGTTCCATTGCAGCGTGGTACTGTCGCCTTTATAAACCGAGCAAACCTCATCGGTGCTCCAGCTCATGCTGCAATGATCGATGATAATATTTTTTCTTCCGGAACCGCCAAAAGCATCATCGGCTCCGGCGCCATCAATCTTTCCTTTGTTTTGATAGCGGTCGCCCATACGAAATCTCAAAAACCGGATAATGATATTATCCCCCGCCAGGGAAACAGGATGATCTGCCAAACAAATACCTCCGCCGGGAGCCGTTTGCCCGGCAATAGTTACATCGCCTTTAATATTCAACTTCGACTGTAAATGTATAGTGCCCGAAACGCTGAAAACAATAATACGCGGCCCTTTGGCGTTTACCGCATTTCGCAGGCTCCCTTCGCCATCATCGTTTAAATTTGAAACCACCAGCACTTTCCCTCCTCGCCCGCCGGTAGTGTATTTACCAAAACCTTCGGCTCCGGGGAAGGCGATAGGCTTGTTTTCCGTTGTTCCGGCCTGCGTTCCTTTCTGGGCAGCGCAGGAATACAGAAGAAAAAACAGAACGATTACTGTAAAAGATATTTTGTTCATTTTAAAATTTTTAATACGCCCAGCGTGGATCGCCTATGGCGCCTCCTGTGCTGCCGGCCGACCTGAATACGGAACCCTCAGGCAGGGTAAAATCGGTTGTTGTTGCCGTCCATCCAAGATCTGTTGTCCAGTTGGAGCTCATGGTAACAGTACTTGGGAACGTTAAATTGGCGCTGGAGCCATTCTGAAGATTAAAATAGTTGTTATAAGCAAATGTTACTGTAGTTCCTGTTCCTGAAGCTCTTAAAGCGGCCGACTGTACGGTACCGGAACGCGGCGTATTTGCAAATATGCTATTGGTAAAGCTTGCTGTTACCGGGTTCGCATTTGCATCCAGCAGGGCATATTTGCTGTTGGCTCCAAAATTATTGAAGGTGCAGCCATCCACGGAAATAACAGGCAGTGTAGATACGGACAGCGTTGTGGCACATGATATTAAGTTCTGCCCCATCATATAAAAAGTAGAGTTGGAAATATACAGTTTGGTAAACGTAAGTTTATCTAACGTAAATTCTGTATAGTAATTTGTAAGCGCATTATTATATGCGATACAGTTGCGGAATTGAATAGTGCCGATAACATGATATCCTGCCGATGTTCCCCTGTTGCCTCTTAATAAACAGTTACCGTAATCATGAACATAACAATTATACACGGTGATATTGGTAAACGTGGCGGCTTCGGCATCCGAATTTAACCCGACCAGGTTGAGGAAATAAAGCGCAGAAGTGGTTGAAACACCCTGAAAATCGATGCCGTTTAAAGTAATACCGGCGCCGGTTCCTTTAATATCAAACTCTTTAAAGTAAACCTTTGTATCATCCGGGCTGCCGGAAGTGGATTTAATGGTAACCGTTTTACTTTTTATAACATAGTTAGAGGTAATGCCTTCTGAGTAAGTGCCCGGCGCCAGGCCAATTACAGCGCCATCGGAACAGGTATCTAATACCGTAACAAGATCTGCTCCCGGAGAAAGTGAAATGGTTACCGCTTCCAAAGCGGGCGTAGTGAAACTTAAATAACCTTTGCTGACCGTTCCGGCAAATATTTCGGCTTCATATTTTGTTGAAGATGTAAGATCCAAAATGACCTTTACCCCCGTTGAGATTTCGGTTTCGGTAAGATCGTAATCAGTACTTACGCCGGCGGCGGTAGTGAGTGTAATTTTTTCAACTCCCTCTGTGGGCGTCCAGCGCAAAGTTACCTGTGTGGCCATCAGCTCTACCTCGCGTATGGCAGAAAAAATTTGAACTCCTGTTATCTTAAATCCTTCGCTATACACCCATTTGGAGTCAAGATCGGAGGTGGCGCCATTTGTTTTTATACGTGCATAATAGGTTTTCCGTACGCCTATTGCCGTGTCGTATAACCATATCCTGGAAGAGTCGGTGGTATAGGTAAACTCTGCCCCATCGGTAAATAAGGAATCCTGTGATAAGATGACGGTATAGGACGTGCTGTTACTGTCTGCATTAATTGCCACATCCCAATCCAAAATGGCGTAGGTTTCGGATGTTTTAATGGAAATATCGCCACTTGGCATAAACTGCCGCATAGCCGCCAGGCTGTCTTCTTTCTTTTTACAGGAAACAAAAACAATAATACAGGCCGCAATTGCCAATAATAATATATTTGAATATTCTTTTTTCATTCTCTTACAATTTACAATGGAAAACAAATTAGTACCCATATTCCTGTATTAATCTATAATTCTGGCTAATCACATCAGCAGGTGTAGGAAATACCTCCGAATGATTTGCCGTAAAATAAGTGGCAAAACCGGTGGAAGTGCCTGTTATATATTCAGTGGAGATAGAAGAACGCCAGGCTTTTGAAGTATAACCGCTGGGTATGGAAGATACGCTGGGATTATAAAATACATAAGCGGGCGTGCCGCCATACAGGACAAGATCGTTCATCTCATCAACCGAAGGGTTAAACGGAGCATACGTATTTGCTATAAAATAAATGGTGCTGGGGATATTGGCGTACCGGCCGGTACCGGCCTGTAACTGCGCCAGTTTTTCGCGGGTTTCGATAAATTTGGAATTGATCAGGTTCCAGCGGATAAGGTCATATTTACGCACGCCTTCGCCGCCAAATTCAAGCAGCCGTTCTTTTACAATAGCTTCAAAAAAGCCGTCTTTATCAGTGGGGATGGTTGGCAGCCTGTCTAAATGATCCACATAGGCACGTTCCTGCACTTCCAGCAATGCGCTGATGGCTGCTGCGCTGGGTGCGCCGTTTATTTCATTATCCGCTTCGGCGTACATCAGCAATACATCTGCAAACCGTAAAATAGGCCAGTTTACGGCAAGGTTTTGAGTAGTGCCGGTAATGCCTGTCCACGGCCGCCTGAACTTGCCATCGGTCATATTAACCAGGGTATTCACAGATTTATTATCCGTACCGGTGGCAATCTCGTAGGCGTTTAAAGTAACATCCCTCCTGCAATCACCAATGGAATCAAACTCGTAGAAATAGGTGGCAATACCCAATATGCCTCCGCCTCCGGGGCCATAAGTGCTGTTACTGTTCATGCGCAGCCCGTTGTAATAGCCCAGCTTGCTGTCGGTACTTGCATTGCTTCCGAAAGCGCCTACTTCAAACATCAGCTCGTGTGCATCATCGTACCGGGTGCCGGTATTTAAGGTTAAAAACAGGTCTTCATACACCGGGTTAAGGGTATGCTGCTCCCTGTGCGCCATTAAATCGGCACATTCATCCAGAGCAATCTGGTAATAATCGAGATAGTCGCTGTTGCGCGCCATAATTTGCGCGCCATACTTGCTGCTGGCCCTGCGTACAGCATAACCGCCTCTTGCCAATGCGATCCTGGCCCTTAATCCTTTTACCGCACCCTTGGTTAAGCGCACGCCCTCATCGGTGGCATCGGTCCGCCAGGGAATCAGGTCTTCGGCGGTTTTTAAGTCATCGATCAGCTGGCTGTAAATCGTGTCCTGATCGGTTCTCGGCAGGTAAGGATCTGTTAAATCTGCTGCCGGAACGGTGGGAAAAGGCAGATCGCCCCAGTTCCTTACCAGCTCATAATAGAACTGGGCTCTTAAAGTAAGCGCTTCGCCATAATACTTGGCCATGGTTGCCTTTTCAGTTTCGGTTCCGTTAAGATACAGGTCGGACAGGGGTATGTATTTAATACAGATATTGGCTCTTTCAATACCGCGATATAATTGTACAAATGGATTCAACAAATCTGAATTTGTTGCAGCCGAGGCGTACATACTAATTCCCCGTCTGTCCGAAGAAGAATAGCTTCCGGAAGTTTTAAAATCATCGGCCGTCAGGGGGTACAGGCTTGATATACGATTTCCATAACCGTTATCGCCGATCAGCATGGCATATACCCCTATAATTGCCGAATTGGTATATGATAAACTGGTAAAAACTGCATCCTGAGCTGTTGTGGACGGATTGGTAACATCCAGGTATTTTTTACAGGACCCTAAGGTAACAGTAACCAGCGCAACGATAAAAATATATTTTAATAATGTTTTCATGACAAGTAACTTTATTATCTCTTATTAATTGAACGTAACATTTATACCTCCTAAGATAAACCGGTTGCGCGGGTAAGCCGCATAATCCACGCCGGGCGTTAGGGGTGTAGAGCGCCGGGTATTGGCTTCGGGATCGAAGCCGGTATATTTGGTGAACGTATAAAGATTATTTACGGTGGCAAAGAAACGTACCCTCGAAATGAATTTGGTTCGGGTAAGCATCTTTGTTGGCAGGGAGTAGCCGAAAGTTACGTTGCTGATGCGCAAAAAAGAGCCGTCTTCCACCGCAAAAGAAGTAGGCACATACTGGCCTCCGGGGGGCGTCCAGTACTTGGTATCCTTATTCAATGCCGCCAGCTCCGTGGGATCTGTTACCAGCACACCTGCATCGTTGTACCATTTCCACCGGTCTTTCATCAAAGAAAGCATATTGTTATCTTTATAAAGGTACTGCGTGGTAAATTCTATCCGGTTGGCGTTGTACACCTTATTACCGTAGCTCCAGTTTACAAAAAGGCTCATGTCGAAGTTTTTATATGTAAACTGGTTGTTCCAGCCACCGGTAAACTTAGGTGTTGTATTGCCTATTACGGTTTTATCATCATCTGTAATGGTCATATCATCCCCGCTGGTGGTTTTTTTCAGTTTCATATCGCCCGGCTGCGGAGCCTTGTTTCCCAGCATTGTCAAACTGTTTGCAATACCATCTTTCAGCGTATATTTTTGGGTGGATTCGTCAAAATCAAAATCTTCTATTTTATAATAGCCGTCTGATACAAAGCCATATATCTGGCCTAAAGGCTTACCCACTTCTACCAGGTAATCGTAGGTAGATGTGGTGATCCAGCCGGATGAGAACTTCATAGAGCTTTCCGGCACGCCGCTGGGATCAATTCCAAGATCAACCACTTTGGTCTTATTGCTGGCAATATTAAAATTGGAGGTCCAGGTAAAGTCCTTTTTGCGAATTATATCGCCACCCACCTGCAGTTCAATCCCTTTATTTTGAGTTTCCCCAATATTCTGGTATTGCGTGAGATAACCCGTGGTTTGGGGCACATTGGCCTGTATCAAAAGATCTTTTACAGAATTCAGGTACAGATCAAGCGTTGCGGTAAAGCGGTTATTTAAAAATCCGAAGTCAAAACCCAGGTTGCGGGAGATGGTTGTTTCCCATTTAATATTCGGATTGGTATAGGTAGAAGTAGCATATCCGGGTAAAACCGATTCGTTGAATGCATAATTAGAGCCCCAGTTTGTAGCAGTTAAAACACCAAACATGGTTTGCCATTGGTCCTGGCCAATACGGTTATTACCTATTGCACCGTACGAAAAACGAACTTTTAGATCAGATACAGGCGTGCTTTGTAACAAAGGTTTTAGAAAATCTTCGTTAGATGCCCGCCAGGCTAAAGCCAGTGAAGGGAAATTACCCCATCGGTGTTCCGGGGCAAATAAGGAGGACCCATCCCGCCTTATGGTTACTGTTGCCAGGTATTTATCTTTATAGGAATAATTGGCCCGCCCAAAAAAAGATAACAAGCGGCTTGCAGCATTGCTGGTGGTGGGTGCGTCCTGAATTGACCCGTCAGGCGGGCTCGCTTTCTGGTACCCGTGAAAGGCTTCCTCAGCGCTAATATCCACCGGCAGCCATTTAATGGTCATGCTTTCGGCATCAGAATTGGTCTGGTAAATTTCCTGGCCTACCAGCACATCAAATTTGCTGTGCTTAAAGCTGGTATTATATGCAAGTGTATTAGAATTGGTAATTGTTAATCCCGTGCTGCTTGCTATAACCACCACCGGCTGGTCATTGTTTTGCCTGGCCACACTGGTAACGAGGCCGCTAAACTGCTGTGTGCTGGTTGAGTTGGGCGTAAGGCCCAGTACGGAGCGCAGCTGCAGATTTTTAAGAATATTAAAAGACGCTGTTCCGTTTAATAAGAGGTCCTTTCGTATATTATTTTTTACCTCTGCATTTGCGAGCAACACCGGGTTAACCAAATTGGTTGCACTTGCATACTCCGCATCAAACTCATCTACATAAGGAGAGGTTGCAGACTCGAAAGGCTGGTACCGCACCGCATTCCTCAACCTGCTGTTGGATTGGGTTCCGGTATTGGAAGTGCCCACTCCAATAACATTTTGCTCGCTGTAACGTGAGTTAAACGCAACCCGGAATTTATCGGAAACCCGGTGATCGAGCTTAAACGAAACCATCGTTCTCTTAAACCCTGAGTTGATCATGATCCCCTCTTCATTCACCCGGTTCAGGTTAATACTGAAAGTGGTATTTTTAGAACCCCCGCTTACGTTTAAAGACTGGTTCAATGTCATGGCCGTGCGGCCAAACAGCTCCTGCTGCCAGTCTTTGAAAGGCATATTTTTATAAATGTCCAGGTCGTCATAATTGCCGTATCTCTCTGTAAAAGCATCTTTAACCGTCTGGTCGGTATTATAATTATATATCTGGTACTGGTACATTACAAAATCGTAAGGCTGTAGCACTTCCAGCTTATTTACAATTTTACGGGCGCCATAAAAAGCGTCATAGCTGATTTTTGTGGGCTGATTGACGCCGCCCTTGGTAGTAATGATAATAACCCCATTTGCGCCCCTGGCTCCGTAAATAGCAGTGGCAGCGGCATCTTTCAACACATCCACACTTTTAATTTCGGAGGGAGAGAGGAAAGACAGCGCATTTTCCATTTGTACCCCGTCCACAATGTAAATAGGGGAATTATCCTGGGTAATGGAACCACCGCCCCTTACACGAATGGTAACCTCGGCGCCCGGGCTGCCCTCTGAGCTTTGTACCACCACCCCGGCCAGCTTACCGGTTAATACCTCGGCTGCCGAGCTCAACGGGATGTCTTTGAGCTGCTTATCTGAAACAGAAGCGACGGCCCCGGTTAAATCTTTTCTTTTTACCGCCTGGTAACCCACCACCACCACTTCATCGCCAGCGGATATCACATCTTTTACCAGCACAATGCTCAGGTTATCAGCAGCAACATGTGTTTGGCTTATATAACCTATCGAAGTAAATTTCAACATAGCATGGCCTTTGTCGGGAACTGCAATACTGAATTTTCCTTCAATATCAGTAACGGTTATCGTACTGGATTCTACCAGGGCTACGGTAACGCCTGATACCGGCCCGCCTGCTTCATCGGACACTTTACCATTTATAGGATGCGTTTGCGCATTTAAAGTGGTAATGGATAAAAAAAGAAGAAGAAAAAGCAGTTGATACTTTTTCATACAGCAATCATTTTCGTAATACATAATGGACTTTTGCAATCTTAACAAAAAATTAAACCTTCGCAATTTTAAATACTTTTTCTACAAAACAGGACAGTACAGGATGGATTTATTTACGCAATCGTTGCCGGAATCGTTTGCAGAACCGCATGTCAGGCTATTTCCCCTTTAAAAAGTCAGTTTTTGAGTCTTAAAAAGATACTATATACATAGAAAAAAAGCAATCGGTTTAAATGGGTGGCTTTAATATACAGGCCGATACCCCAAAATGTTATTTTGCCCTTTTATAAGCAGTATACATCCCTTTACACAAACGCTGTCGGAATCGTATATATAATTGATTATCTTCGCTGAAAAGGTGGAATGCGTACATGAAGTTTGAAGCCGCTACTATAAAAGATATCGCTAAAGCGCTGGGGCTGTCCACCTCTACTGTGTCCCGCGCATTACGGGACAGTTACGAAATAAGCGAGCATACCAAGAAAAAAATACGGGATTACGCCGCCCAGATCAACTACAGGCCCAACCCTGTTGCCCTGAGCCTCAAGGAAAAAAGAACCCTTTCCATTGGCGTGGTGGTGTCGGAAATAGCCAACACTTTTTTCAGCCAGGTCATCAACGGTATTGAATCCATCGCCTATAACAACGGGTATAATGTTATTATCACGCAGAGCAAGGAATCTTTTGACAGGGAACAAATGATCCTCGATTACCTCACTTCCCGGTCTGTGGACGGGCTGATTATTTCCGTTTCAGCCGAGTCGAAGGAATCCGGAACGCTTAAGCAATTGCACTCCCGGGGTTTGCCTATTGTATTTTTTGACCGGGTCATAGAAGACATTCCTACCTATAAGGTCATTACCGATAATTTTGCGGGTGTTTACAGCGCCACCAGGCACCTCATCAAAAACAAATACAAAAGAATAGGCGTGATTGCCAATAATGCCAATTTATCTATTACCAAAGACCGGCTGGCGGGCTATAAAAAGGCCTTAACCGATCACAAAATGGCGATTAATGAATCACTTATTAAATATTGCGACCATGGCGGCCTTGATGTGGAGGAAGTAAAAAATGCAGTTGAACAGCTGCTATCCCTGAAAAAAAAGCCGGATGCCCTGGTGTTACTGGCGGATAAGATCACCACCGAAACCTTCAGGATCCTGAAGGACAAGCAGATCAGTATGCCCGGCGAGATAGGTATTATTGGTTTTAATAATTCCCAGTATACCTCGTTGTTCAGCCCTGCATTATCGGTTATCAGCCAGCCGGCATTTGAAATGGGTGAAAAAGCAGCCGCTTTGTTGTTAAGTCTTATAGAAAGCAAACGGGTGGTTACCGATTTTGAACTGGTAAATCTTCCAACCGAAGTGATTATAAGAGAAAGCAGCCAAAAATAGCGTTCGCTTTAATAATGAATGTTCTGTATATTTGCAACCCCATTTTGGCCCGGTAGTTCAATGGATAGAATAGGAGTTTCCTAAACTCTAGATACAAGTTCGATTCTTGTCCGGGCTACCAAACCGGAATTTTCGCAAAAATTGTGAGAGTTCCGGTTTTTGTTTAATACATATTCGTTTGAAATATTATAAGTTGTGAGTACAAATCCATTAATCTTGTAACTTAGATATTCATGACTTTTAACGTCGTAGAATATTCCTTCGGGAAACAAGTTTTTTTGGATAATTCTTTTGATGCTTAGATTGCCAGAATCCCACATGGACCTAAGTTTCGCGAGCTTGTCAAGCGAGTTTTTTAATAGTTTTTCTAAGTTCGATATTTTTTGGGGAACAGTATTGAGCTTCTTGTGAATTTGCTGAATTTGATCGGTTATGTGCTCTAAAGTTATCCCATAAGTTTCCTGATCAATCTCTCCCAAACCACGACGAATTGTCAGTTCTTTCTTTTTCTTTTCGAAATCGAGTAATCTCTTTTCTAAGGACTGATCACTGTCGTTATTACCTTTTTGATAATGATTAAACATTTTCATGAGCTGCTGTTCTACTAGTGGAAATGTTGATTGAGGTAAACTATATCCGCTTAACAAATTAAGAAATAGCTCGTAGCCGCCAATCCGTCGAGGTCTTTTTGCTCCTGTTTTAGCATTTAAACTAACTCCGCGGCATTTCAGACATTTGTAATAATGTAAGCTCTTTTTATATGCTAAATACCCAACCATGTAGCTTCCGCAGTTATGGCACCTCAATAATCTCAACAATGGACGGTCTTCCTCCTGCTTTTTATGCTGGTAACCCGAATGGTTCTTTTCTAATATTTTTTGAACCTTCTTAAAATCAGAGATACTAAGAGCCTGTTTAAAATTTATTCAATAAAAGTTTTATAGCGGACAGTTTGACCATTTCTTCCGATGATTCCATGAGTAGTTCATAGTTTCTACACAATCTGCGGTCATTGTCAAACCAGGAGAAGG
>JASGEW010000177.1:0-5282 GCA_047606125.1 Niabella sp.
CCTTCTCCTGGTTTGACAATGACCGCAGATTGTGTAGAAACTATGAACTACTCATGGAATCATCGGAAGAAATGGTCAAACTGTCCGCTATAAAACTTTTATTGAATAAATTTTAAACAGGCTCTAATTCAAATTACAATATGGACATCAGGAACAACATTCTCGAAACCATTGGCAATACACCGCTGATCCGGTTAAACAAGCTCACGCAAAGTCTTCCCTGCACCGTGCTGGCCAAAGTGGATTATTTTAACCCCGGAAACAGTATTAAAGACCGTATGGCGCTGAAGATGGTGGAAGTTGCCGAACAGGAAGGGAAACTAAAGCCCGGCGGAACCATTATTGAAGGTACCAGCGGCAATACAGGTATGGGACTTGCTTTAGTGGCTATTGTAAAAGGATACAGATGCATATTTGTTACCACAGATAAACAATCTAAAGAAAAAGCCGATGTATTGAAAGCAATGGGCGCCGAAGTAATTGTTTGCCCTAATAATGTTGAACCAACAGATCCGCAAAGTTATTACAGCGTGGCGGCAAGACTGGCAAAAGAAGTGCCCAATTCTTATCACATGAATCAATATGATAACCTCGCCAACCGCCTGGCACATTATGAAACTACCGGCCCGGAAATATGGAAGCAAACCGATGGAAAAATCACGCACCTGGTTTGCACTGCCGGTACCGGCGGCACCATTACCGGCACGGCCATGTACCTTAAAGAGCAAAATCCCGATATTAAAATATGGGCGGTTGACGCTTATGGCTCTTTGCTGACCAAATATTTTAAAACAGGGCAGGTCGATGAAAACGAGGTTTATCCCTATTTCAGCGAAGGTTTCGGAGAAGATTTTATTCCGAAAAATTATGACATGCAGGTGATAGATGCATTTACCCAGGTTACCGATAAAGACGGAGCCATAATGGCGCGCAGGCTTGCTAAAGAGGAAGGATTGTTTTGCGGGTACAGCGCCGGCAGCTGCCTGCAGGGGCTGATGCAATTAAAAGGCACGCTTACCAGAAACGACCTGGTTGTTTGCATATTGCACGATCATGGCAGCCGGTATGTAGCCAAAATATATAACGATCAATGGATGATGGAACGCGGTTTCCTGGATGTAAAAACCTTTAAAGACATTATCCAGGGAAGACCGACGCATCAGCAGCTAATAACTATTGCGGGCGATAAAGCAGTTTCGGAAGCTGTTGAACTGATGAAAACATACGACATTGAGCATATACCCGTAACCCGCGGTGAGACGATCATTGGCTCCATTACAGAAGGTGGGTTATTTCAAAAAGTATTCAGCAACCCCGATATTAAACATGAAAAAATAGCCAATGTTTTAGAGCCCGCCTTCCCGGTAGTAGCATTCAGTACGCCGATAGATAAGCTGAGAACATTGATCACCAAAGACAACGGCGCCGTGGTGAGTAAAGACGAAGTGGGCAGCTTTCATATTGTAACCAAATACGACGTAATACAGGCGCTGGGAGGATAGCCTGACAATATTTGAGCCCGGCCCACCCATACCATGTTCTTAATGAACTTAAAGTTATCAGCGTTTTCTGTGAGACAGCCGATTTTGTGAAGGGATGTAAAAAATTGCGGAAGATAAACGTCCGGGCAGGTTGCAGGCTGTTTTTGGTGGTCAATGGTTTTGGACAAATCATCAAAGTGATGTGGGCTACGGCAAACGTGCTGGTGATCTTTCGGAAGTAATAATTTTTGATGATTCGCTTTATACCCGTTAAATTTGGGTAGCTTAATGGTACAGGTAAACTAACATTATCTTTGTTTTAATCATTCAGATTTTGCCACATAAGAAAAACATAAAGAAATATACCAGGTTAAAAATGGCTGCTTTTACGCTTACCGAAGTGCTGGTAGTATTAATCATTATAGGGATACTGGTACTGTTGGCACTACCCAGCCTCATGCCTTTGATATCAAAAGCAAAAAGCACCGAGGCAAAGTTGCAGTTGCAACATGTGTACACTTTAGAAAGGTCTTATTTCTTTGAAAATTCAACTTATACTGATGATCTTTCTGTAATTTCTTTTGAGCAACAAACATTGACCACACAGGGAGGGCAGGCCAATTATAAAATTGAGATCATCGAAGCTTCTCCAAAAGGATTTAAGGCACGTGCTACAGCTGTTGCTGATTTTGACGGCGATGGCACTTTTAACCAATGGGAAATTGACCAAAATAAAAAGCTGGTAGAAACTGTCCCAGATTAAATTCAACACTATGCTAATGCTTGTGATAACCTGTATACTGTTACTGTCCATTACATGGATGGATTTTAAACATCGGTATGTATACCTGTTGATTTTTGCAGGATTGTTTATAGCAATTTTTTCTTATAGCATCATGCAAAATAACTGGCAGACCATTATGGTACAGTTTACCATTAACAGCATAACGGTTCTGCTGGTAGTGCTGGTGTTAATGCTTTATTACAGGATTAAAGAAAAAACAGCCGGCAGCTTTTTCAACCAAAAACTGGGAACGGGCGATATGGTTTTCTGGCTATGCATCGCGCCGTTATTTTCGACAGTAAACTTCCTGTTATTTTTCATCAGCTCTTTACTTGTAATACTATGTATATCGTTTTGCAGTCTTTTGCTTGGTAAAAACAAAGACCGGGCTATTCCCCTGGCAGGATATCAGGCGATACTGCTGCTAATAGTGCTTTTGATCAACCAGCTTTTTTACCGTTATAATTTTTCAGCAGACATTTTATCATTAGAACGGCTGTTATCATAACAAGTATTTAAACTGCCTATGACAGATCCAACCACTCATACGCCCCCTATTACACCAGAACTGGCCTGGCGCTATAAAATTGTATGGGCCCGGCAAAACGGCAGCAGTATTGTATTGCACGCGAGCGATACGGTTTCTTCAGCGCAATTGCAGCAGCAGAAAGAAGAGCTGGAGCTGATCACCGGACATACTATCAGTTTTGAGCCTTTAGACGAGGCAACATTAATGCAGCGGCTAACAGCCCAATATGCCAAACGTGATAATGCCGATGAACGCCTGCAGCATAATTATTATGAGGGCCATCCCGATAATTTTTTAAACGACCTTATTGCAGAGGCAAAATCTTTAAAAAGCAGCGATATTCATATAGAAACCTATGACAACGATTGCCGCGTAAGGATCAGGGTAGACGGCTTGCTGGTGCTGCGTTACCTTATAGAAAAAAAGCAATACCCCTCGCTGATCAATAAAATAAAGATTGCAGCCAACCTCGACATTGCAGAAAAAAGATTACCGCAGGATGGCCGGATATTTTTTAATAAGGGGAGTGATAAATTTGATATCCGCGTATCCATTGTGCCGGCGCTGTACGGCGAAAAAGTAGTGCTGCGCTTGTTGAGCAACGATGCCACCGATATTACCCTGGAGCATCTTGGCTTTTCGGAAAATGACCTGTATAATTACCTGGAAGGATTAAAAAAGCCCTATGGTATTATATTGATCAGCGGGCCTACCGGATCGGGAAAAACCACCACGCTCTATGCTACTCTGAAACGATTGAACCTGTCCACTAAAAATATACTGACCATTGAAGATCCTATTGAATATACATTACAGGGAGTAAACCAGGTACAGGTAAGGGAAAACATTGGCCTTACTTTTGCCAAAGCACTGCGAACTTTTTTAAGACAGGACCCCGATATTATTATGCTGGGGGAAATACGCGATGCCGAAACCGCCAACATGGCCATAAGGGCTGCACTAACAGGACATTTAGTGCTTTCAACCATTCATACTAACTCAGCATGGGGCACTATTTCAAGGCTTACGGATATGGGCATCCCCTCTTTCCTCATCGCTAATACACTGAATACTTCTGTAGCGCAAAGGCTGGTAAGATTGTTATGCCCCGATTGTAAGAAAGAGATGCCGTTTGATCATAGCCTGTTCCCCAGGAAATACACGGCTCCGGAACAAGTAGCCACTCATTATATCCCGGTAGGTTGCTCAAAATGTTTTAATACAGGTTACAAAAAGCGTAAAGCGATCTATGAGGTCATTCCCATAGATGAAGATCTTGCAGAAGAAGTAAAGAAAGGCAGCTCGAAGGTGGATGAGCTGCTGGCTGAAAAAAACGTTCAAACCCTTGCGGGTAATGCCTTTCATTTATTTAAAACCGGGCAAACCTCGATAGAAGAAGTGTATTCGATGCTGCTGGGGTAAGTAAAAATACTTTGATAATAATTTTATTTCCATTACTTTCACTATACAAAGTTAATATTACCTAAAATGAATAAACCATGAAATTGAATTGCTTTGCAGAAATCTAATATAGTATAATTGCTGTGGTGCTTAATTCCTTTAATCAGTAAATAGTTTTTATTGGTCGATGATTTGTCATGTGAGGTTGTAACTTATGATTTACTTAAAGGATAAAAGATAGATGTTTTTTGCCAATTGACTTTGTGAATTTGCCCGGATTTTAGATCAAAAAGTCTCCGGATTTTTTAATTCAAATATTTATGAAAAAACTATCAGGTGTAACTATTACACTAATGCGGACTACTATCGATTTTTTTGCCTTTTTATTATTATTGTTAAGCTCTATAACAAGTTATAGCCAAAATATGCCTAATAACAAGCCAACAATAACTTCACCCGAAGCATCGGCGATTCCGTTATATAATCAGTATCCGGTCGACTATGTTTCGGGAGTTCCCAATATAGAAATTCCATTGTTTGAGATCAATACAAAAATGGGTGTTATTCCGTTCAAATTGTCATATCATATTGGCAAAATAAAACCAAGTGAGTTTTCTGGGATTGTTGGTTTTGGATGGAGTTTGAGTCCAAATATGGGTATAACACGGGGTATTAACGGAGGTGTTGATGGTATCAATAAAGGGTTTCCTGCAAATTATGTTGTGAATCAGGGAACGAGCACCAATACTGCCTATAAGATGAGCGCTAGTAAAGATATTCTTGATGAGAAACCTGATGATTTTTTTTACTCCTTAATAGGAAAATCAGGACAGTTTTTATATAATAATTCGGGCGGTTTTTCTACTATACCCTACGATCCTATTAAGATTTACCATTATACAGATAGTGTATTTACTATTATTGATGATGCAGGATCCACCTATAGGTTTGGTGGTAATAAGTATCCCTTCGTCCAACCCCATCATTTTTAATAATAAAGGGGTTGTCATTTTTGCGGGATGGAACATACAGATAATCTAAGTCGTGCGGAGGTGATGCGTGGTCATATTGAAGCCTGCCGTGCAAG
>JASGEW010000178.1:0-2745 GCA_047606125.1 Niabella sp.
CATATATCCAACTCCTGGGATATGGCTGATAATATCTCTGCTTTAACTTGTTCTTTGGTCATGGTTTGATGGATTTGGTTACCCTAAGTTCTAACTTTTTCCAATTCCTGCAATTTGTCATACACCCAAAAGAACGGTTAAAAGGCTGTAAGTGGCGTAATCATGGTATATTTGCCCCCCGTAAAAAGGAATGCTGAGCTTCAGGATAAATAAAATTATTATATGTTTCGTACGCATACTTGTGGCGAGTTAAGGATCGCAGATGTAAATAAAGCCGTTACCCTGGCCGGATGGGTGCAAACCGTTCGTAAATTCGGAAGTATCACTTTTGTGGATCTGAGAGATCGTTATGGTATCACCCAACTGCTTTTTTCAGAGTTATTAAATGTTCAGTTAGATGAAAATCCACTGGGGCGTGAGTTCGTGTTGCAGGTTACCGGAAAAGTAAGTGAGCGCAGCAATAAGAATAAAAATATTCCTACCGGCGACGTTGAACTGCTGGTGGAAAGCTTTACCATCTTAAATAAAAGTATTACGCCTCCGTTCACGATTCAGGATGATACCGATGGGGGTGATGATCTGAGAATGAAGTACCGTTTTCTCGATCTGCGCCGCCATGCCGTTAAGAAAAACCTGGAACTGCGCTATGCAGTGAACCGTGCTACGCGCGATTACCTGCATCAGCACCATTTTATGGACATTGAAACGCCGTTCCTCATTAAATCCACACCCGAAGGGGCGCGGGATTTTGTAGTACCCAGCAGGATGAATCCGGGAGAGTTTTATGCCTTGCCCCAATCGCCTCAAACTTTTAAACAACTGCTGATGGTAAGCGGGTACGACCGTTACTACCAGATTGTTAAATGTTTCAGGGATGAAGACCTGCGGGCCGACAGGCAGCCGGAATTTACACAGATCGATTGTGAAATGGCTTTTGTACAACAGGAAGATGTGCTGACAATGTTTGAAGGCCTGATCAAATATATTTTTAAAACGGTTAAGGGTATCGACTACAGCGAAGCGGTTGAACGCATGAGCTGGCAGGAAGCTATGTGGCAGTATGGAAATGATAAACCGGATATCCGTTTTGGGATGAAGCTCCTGAACATTAAATATCCGGCACATGTATTTGCCGGTAAAGGGAATAACACACATCTGGTAGACGGAGCGGACTTCCAGGTATTTGACAGCGCTGAAACAGTGGTTGCCATTGCGGTACCGGGATGCAGTGGATATACCCGGAAGCAAACGGATGAATTGACGGAGTGGGTAAAGCGCCCGCAGATAGGCATGAAGGGGCTGGTGTTTATCAAATGCCTGTCTGCCGAACAGGCAGGCAATGCTGACGGAAGTTTTAAAAGCAGCGTTGATAAATTTTATAATGAAGATCGCCTCAAAGCGATTGCAGAAGCAGCGGGCGGGGGACCAGGTGACCTGGTATTGATTTTAGCCGGAGCAGAAGAAAGAACCCGTAAAGCAGCCAGCGAACTGCGTTTGGAAATGGGCAAAAGGCTGGGGCTGAGAAAAGATGACGAGTTTAAGCTGTTGTGGGTACTGGATTTTCCTTTGTTTGAATATGCCGAAGAAGAGAACCGCTGGGTAGCCAGGCACCATCCTTTTACTTCACCTAAACCATCGGATGTGGATACAATGATCAATAACAGCCCTGTTATTGAGAATGCGGCTGAATACCTGAAGCATCCGTACGCTAATATTAAAGCCAATGCTTATGATATGGTATTAAACGGAAATGAGATCGGTGGCGGCAGCATCCGTATTTACCAGAAAGAGTTACAGCAAAAAATGTTTGAAGCGTTAGGAATGGACGAACAGGAGCAGCAACATAAATTCGGCTTCTTGCTGGGAGCATTTGAATACGGAGCGCCACCACACGGTGGTATTGCTTTTGGGTTTGACAGGCTATGTGCTATCCTGGGAGGCAGTGAAAGCATCCGCGATTTTATTGCTTTCCCTAAAAACAATAGCGGGCGGGATGTAATGCTTGATGCACCTTCCGCAATTGATGAAAAACAATTTGCAGAATTACAGATCCGGTTGGATTTAAAATAACCCGGTAATCAGGCTGGATTTGTATCTTGGTCCTATAATTTACAATCATGCCCGATTTTACTTTTCTGATTTCGCTCCTGCCTGGTTTGCTGATTCTTTGCGCATGGTTGCTCTATATGCTGAAAAGCAAAACCGCGCTTAGCATCGTGTTGTTCATTTGTAGCCTGCTTTCAACGCTATTGGTATTTCTCCAATTATATTATATGATAGTATTTCCTTCTAAAGGAGATTTTACTGAAAGAACCGTAATGCTTTCCCGCATAGGAATCTTCTCAAACCTTGTCTACTTTGTTCATGCGGTGGCATTTTTCATTTTCATTAAACGTCTTATCAAGCCGAAAGAAGAGGCATATCAATTTTTAGAAGACTCAAAATCTGATGTCGGGTAATACTTTGGTCTCTGCTTCTCGTAAATTTTTGAACCCTTTGTTTAATCTGGCTATATTTTATTGCTGAGCAGTTGCCGCAGGGTTTCCTGTAGGAGCGCAGAAAGTGGGTAATGTCTTTTGTTGTTCTTTTAGATTCTGTATCAGGTTTGCCGGGTTCTGGCAATAAAACATACATGATATTAGGGAATCACCAACAGCCATGAAAGTTTAGTTACCCTACCGGCCTCAAAATGGACCAAAATTTATAAGAGGTGTAACTTACGGTATCTAAGTACCATTTAAAATA